>CAYRPP010000018.1:0-13868 GCA_964426115.1 uncultured Lentisphaerales bacterium
GGCTGGCCCTCTTCATGTTCGGCATCCGGCTGCTCAGCACCGGCATGGAGAAGCTCGCCGGGGACAAGATACAGCGCTGGCTGGGCAAGGTCACCGAGGGACGCCTGCGCAGCGCCGGCTTCGGCGCCGTGGCCACGGCCTTCCTGCAGAGCAGCGGCCTGCTGATGGTGACCATGATCGGCCTGATCAACGCCAACCTGATGACTGTTCAGCAGTCGATCGGCATCATGCTGGGGCAGGAGATCGGCACGACCATCACGGCGCAGATCGTGGTCTTCGACATTGGCGCCTTCCGCCTGCTGCTGGTGATCGTGGGCTTCGCCTTCCTGGAGTATTTCGAGAGCCGCGACTGGAAGAAGTACGGCGAGATCATGATGGGGCTGGGCCTCATCTTCGTCGGCATGAGCTACATGTCCAAATCCCTGGACCATCTCATGGAGATCCCGGCCTTCTCGCGGATGCTGGTCACGATGGGACAGCGCCCCATGATCGGCGTCCTCGCAGGTCTGGCCGTGACCGCGGCGACCCAAAGCAGCACCGCCGTGACCAGCATGGCGGTGGCCATGGGGATCAACAAGGCGATCACGCTGCATGGCGCGGTGGGCATCATCCTCGGCGCCAACATCGGCTCGTGCATCACGGGCTTCGTCGCCTCCCTGGGCCAGTCGCGCACGGCGCGCCAGGCCTCGATCGCGCAGATCCTGATCAACGTGTTCGGGGTGCTGCTCTTCATGCCCTTCATCGACCAGTACAGCCGCCTGGTCGCCGCGACCTCCAACAGCCTTCCGCGCCAGATCGCCAACGCGCACACCATCTTCAACCTCGTGGTCAGCGCGGCCCTGGTGCCCTTCGTGCGCCAGATCGCCGTCGTCTCCGCCTGGCTGACCCCGAAGACGCGCGTGGCGGAGCGGCCCAAGGCCACCGCCTTCATCGACGAGAACCAGTTCAGCGTGCCCTCGGTAGCCCTCAGCGAGGCGGCGCGCGAGCTGATCCGGGTGGGGCAGATCACGGCCGAGATGGTCGCGGACGGCTGCCAGGCGCTGATCGATCTGGACGGGGAGCGGATCCGGCACGTTGTCACGCGGGAACAGGAGCAGGTCGACCCGATCGATAAGGAGTTGACGCGCTTCATCAATCAGCTGATGAACCGGGATCTGACCCGGGCGCAGCAGCAGCGCTGCTTTCAGATCAAGAACCTGCTGATCGACATCGAGCGCATCGGCGACATGGCCGAGGACATCGCGGGCTTCGCCCAGGAGCGCATCGACAACCGGGTCGTCTTCACGCCGCCGGCCATCGAGGATCTGCAGTCCCTCTGGCGCCACGCCCACGAGACCTACCTGCTGGCCATCGCGTGCTTTGCGGAGAACGACACCGAGAAGGCCCTGCTCGTCTGCCGCCTCGAGAGCGAGTTCGACCGCCTCTACGGGCGCACCCGCCTGGCCCATATCCGCCGCCTCGAGGCGGGCGGCTGCCAGCCGCAGGCGGACGTGATCTTCACCGAGACGCTGCGCATCCTGGAGCGGATCAGCGACCATGCCGACAATCTGGCCGTCAGTGTGGCCCGGTCGCTGGCGGAGCAGCATACAGGCAAGACGGCCCGCCGCCGCGCGCAGGCGTGACGCCGCCGGACGCCTTGGAGTGCGCTCAACGCTCGACGCTCAACGCTGAACGATCAAGACCGTCGGGCACTTCCGCCAGCGCGGGGCCGCGCGCCCACCAGGCGTCGAGCGCGCGCCGGTAGTCGTCCGTGCGGCGGCAGGTGCGTATCTGTCGCCATAGTGCCGCGCCGTCGGCGAGCCGCAGGTGCAGGTAGCTCCAGAGCTCCTTGAGGCGCCCGAGCAGCGGCGCGGGGCCGCAGAGCTCGGCGGCCGACTGCTCCGCGAAGTCGTCCAGGAAGGCGCGCAGACGCGCCGCCGAGGGTTGGCGCGGGTCGCCGCGGAGGCTGGCCGGAAGAAAGGGATCCATGACCGCGCCGCGGCCAATCATCCATCCGGCGACGGCGGGAAAGCCGGCCTGCAGGCGCGCAAGGTCGGCGGCGGTGCGGATGTCGCCATTGTAGCGCACGGGATGGCGGCAGGCCGCCAGCGCCTGCGCGAAGGCCGTCAGGTCGACGTGTCCGGCGTAGCGCTGGCGCGCCGTGCGCGCGTGGATCGTCACCTCGCGCAGGGGGAAGGCGTTGATGATCTCGATGCGCTCCAGCAGCAGGCCGGGCGCGTCGATGCCGAGGCGCACCTTGACGGAGAAGCCGCCGGGCAGGATATCGCAGCCGACCTCCAGCATGCGGCGGAGCGCGTCGGCGTCGCGCAGCAGGCCCGCGCCGCGGCCCTTCTTGACGATCATCGGCCAGGGGCAGCCGGCGTTGAGGTCAGCGCGCGCGTAGCCCAGGCCGCGGATGGCGAGCAGCAGCGTGCGCAGTTCGGGGGCCGACTTGCCGATGACCTGGGGCACCAGCGGCAGGTCGCGGTTGCGTCCGGGGTCGATGTCCGCCAGGTGCGTGGCCTTGATGCGGGTGCCGGCGACGGTGGTCAGGAAGGGCGCCACGGCGAAGTCGAAACCACCGAAATGGCGGGTGAAGCAGCGCCGGAAGACGAGCGCGGTGACGCCGCGCAGCGGCGCCAGGCAGAGGGATGGCGGCTCGTCCGGCATCGGCTGCACGGACCTAGCGGTCCAGTACGATACCCTGGCGCAGATATGTCGGGCGGTCGAGGTCCTCGCCGTTGAGCCAGGTGGCCTCGACATCCTTGAAGCGGCCGCGGCCGGCCTGGCGGGCTACGTTCCTGCCGCGCGAGCGGCGCGCGGCGGGTCGCATCTCGCCCGGGATCGGGCCGAGAATGTCGGCGGCTGCGTCGGCCTCGCTGTCGGCGGCCGGCGCGCCCTTCTCGCGGAGCACGTCGAAAAAGAGGGCCACGAGCTGGATCTGGCCCGCGTAGCGTTCGTCCAGCACCGTACCCAGGCGCATTTCGCAGGCCGGGGCCAGCGCCGCGCGCAGCCGCTGCGAGACGTCCGTGAGCTCGGCCAGCCGCAGGTCGCCGCCGGCCAGGACGCCGAGCATAACCGCCTGGGCCTCCTGCAGGGCCGGCCGGCGGCCCAGCAGCGGGCTGCGGCAGAGCCCGGCGACGGCCTCCGCGGCGCGGGCCTCTCCGGCGGCGGATGCCACGGCGAAGCGGCAGCGCCCCTTGGTCTGCGTCAGCATGGCGAGGAGCGATTCCGGATCCAGCGCGATGAAGCCCGGCGCGAGGATCAGGCGCCACAGGAGGGTGAGGCCGGCGGCGAAGATCTCCTCGGCGCGCGGCGCGGCGTCGACCAGCGGCTCCTGGAGGCCGACGGCGGTGTAGAGCTGGTCCATCGGCAGCACCACGAGCGCGTCACTGCCCTCCTCGATGAGCGGCAGGGCACGCTCCGCCGTCTGGGCGCGCTCGCGTCCCTCCAGGCCGAACGGCAGCGTGGCGAAGCAGAGCACATGCGCGCCGAGGCCGCGCAGGATCTGCAGCACCTGGGGCGTGGCACCGTTGCCGACCCCGCCACCGAGGGCGGTCACGACCACGGCCAGCCGCACGCCGCCCAGGGCCGTCCGGACCGCCTCCTGGTCGTCGCGCAGCGCCTGGCGTCCCTTGACGGCGTCGCCGCCGGTGCCGTGGCCGTCGAAACGCTGCGCGCCGATGATCATGCATCGCATGTTGCCGATGCCGCGGGTCGCAAGGGCGTCGGTGTCGAAGCCGATGGCCGGCAGCGCGCCGCCGAACGCCCGCACCGCCGCCGAGGCGAAGCGGCAGCCGCCGCCGCCCACGCCCACCAGCATGAGGTTTGCCTGTTTCTCGATCATCGCCTGAATATCCCCTGCAAGAATTCCTTGACGGGATTCATCAACCCCGTCTCCTGGTAGGTCTTGAATCCGTACAGCACGAGACCCGCCGCCGTCGCGAAGGCGGCGGGCGCCTCGACATCCGCGAGCCCGGCGACGTTGCACGGCTCGCCGACGAGACATGGCAGTCCGAAGATGTCGCGCCCCAGGTCGACCAGGCCCGGCATGGCAGCGCCGCCGCCCGTGAAGACGACGCCCGCGTTGAGCCGGGGGAGGATGCCGGCCTCGTGCAGCGCCGCGCGCACCAGCCGCAGCGTCTCGGCCAGGCGCGCGTTGATCACCGTGTGGAAGGCCTTGAGGCTCGCGCTGCGCTCCTGCATGCCGAGATCCTGCGGGATGATCAGGCGCTTGAGGCCCGTGCCCGCGCCGACCATCGCGTGCCCCTCGCGCCGCTTGAGATCCTCGGCGCGTCCGGTCGGCAGGCTGAAGGCCACGGCCAGGTCGTTGGTCACGTGGTCGCCGCCGATCCCGAAGGAGCCGGCGCAGGCGATGACGTTGTCGGCGTAGGCCAGGTAGCTGGTCGTCCCGCCGCCCAGATCGATGACCGCCACGCCGTTGCGCTTCTGCTCGGACGTCAGCACCGAGAGCGCCACGCAGAGGCCGCTGAAGACGACGTCGTCGACGTCCAGCTCGACCGACTGGACGACCTTGCGGAGGTTGTCGACGCGTGCGCGCAGAGCGTGGATCACGAGCATGTCGAGCGCGAGCTGGGCGCCGGAGAGGCCCTCGGGTTTCATGATGCCGGCCTGGTCGTCGAGGCAGAAGGACTGGCTGACCGTGTGCATGATGTCGCGGTCGGGCGGGAGGCTGACGGCCTGCGCCAGTTCGGTGACCTCCTCGACATCCTCGCGCGAGACGATCCGGTCGCGCGCGCGCACTGGCACGCAGCCGCGGTTGATCTTGGCCTCGATGTGTCCGCCGCTGACCGCCAGGAGCAGGCGGCCGACATCGACGTCGCTCTCCTCGGAGGCCTGCTGCACGGCCTTCGCCACGCCGACCTTCGCCAGTTCGACGTCGAACACCTGTCCCTTGCGGACGCCGGAGGTCTTGTAGACGCCGCGCCCGGTGATCGTGACGCGCCGCGCCTCGTCGATTTCGCCCACCAGCGCGACCGTCTGGGTCGTGCCGATCTCCAGTGCTGCAATCGGTGGAATAGCCATGAAGCCCCTCGGTCGTAGGCGCCCGTCACCGGGCATAGGCGCGCCCCGGAAGGGTCGCGTCCCAGAATCCCCGTCCCTGGCCGCGGTCGGAATTCATCGCGGCGGCCAGGCCCTCGAGCTGCGCCAGCAGCATGCGTTTCGAACGCGCGTCGTTCGCGCCCATGCGCGGCCAGGCCAGCTTGACGCGCCGCTGGTCGGACATGGTGCAGTCCAGATAGTCCTCGCGCGAGACATCCACGTCGACAACCGGCAGCGGGAGCGTGCTGTCCTTGAGCAGTTCCAGCAGTTCGAGCGCCGCCGGCGCCAGGCCCGCGACCCTCGCGCCCGGCACGATCCGCTCGTCGGGATAGCCGGAAATGCATGGCAGGGTGTCGATGCCCAGATAGCGCGGAAAGATGCAGCCGTCGCTGTCCACCGCCAGCGACTTGCGCGCCAGGCGCGCCAGCGGCTCGCGCTCGACAAGGCTCACGGAGATGCGGTCGGGCAGCTTGCGCCGGATCGTCATCGAGCGGACGGTCGGGCAATCCTCCAGGATCTCCCGCTGGCTGGCGCGGATGTCGATCGCGAAGAGCGGCATGCCCTCGCGCAGCTTGAGGTACTCGCGGACAAGGTCGGCGGTGATCGTGTCGCCGGCCTCGATCTCGATGGTGCGCAGGACGAACCAGCCGCTGTCCAGGAGGTAGTAGCGGACCAGCCGGTGCACGCCCCACCCCAGCGCCGGCAGCGTCAGCAGCACCACGATGACCGCCACCAGCCGCCGCTGGCCGGGGCTCCAGACGGCGCGCCCGGCGCTGCGGACATGCAGGCGCCTCCGCGCCCCCTTGCGGCCTGATCCGAACATTACCGCGCGTTCCTCCAGGCTACGGCATCCCGCGGCGGATCGCAGGCCGCCAGATCGAGAATGCGCGCGCAGAGCGCGCTGAAGTCCGTACCGGCCCTCGCCGCCGCCTTGGGCAGCAGGCTGGTGGCGGTGAAGCCCGGCAGCGAGTTGAGCTCCAGCACGAAGCACGCGCCCCCCGCGTCCACGCGGAAGTCGACGCGCCCCATGCCGCGCACACCGAGGGCCGCGAACGTCTGCAGCGCCAGCGTGCGGCACCGCGCCTCGATGGCGGCGTCGGCGGCGCCTAGGAACGCATAGACGGTGTCGCCGGTCACGTACTTGGCCTCGTAGCCGTACCAGCCGCCCGCCGGAATGATCTCGACCACCGGAAAGGCCTCCCCGCCCACTATGCCCACCGTCATCTCGCGTCCCGCGATGTAGCGCTCGACGAGCACCTCGGGGCCGCAGCGGCGCGCCAACTCCAGCGCCGGGGCCCACGCCTCGGACGACATCACCGGCGAGACGCCGACGCTCGACCCCTCGCGCGGCGGCTTGACTACGACCGGCAACGGGAGGCGCGTGACCGCGTCGCCCGGAGCCAGCACCTCGTGTTCCGGGGTCGGCACGCCGTGCTCCGCGAGGCAGCGCTTGGTGGCGATTTTGTCCATGGCCAGACGGCTGGCGGCGGCGCCCGCGCCCGTGTAGGGCACACCCAGACGGTCGAGGTCGGCCTGCACGCCGCCCCCCTCGCCATAGCCGCCATGCAGCGCGAGGAAGACGGCCTCGGTGCCAGACGGCAGTTCCTCGACCGCCTCGCGCTCCAGGATCACGGGCGTGACCGCGTAGCCCGCCGCCTCAAGCCCCTTGACGACCGCCTGTCCGGAACGGAGGGAGACCTCGCGCTCGCTCGAAACGCCGCCCATAAGAACCGTTACCTTGTGAAATCTTGCCATATCCGGATCTCGGAGACCAGCTCCACTCCATGCATCGTCAGCACCCGCCCGCGCATCGCCGCCATCAGCGCCAGAACATCTGAGGCGGTCGCGCCGGGCTCCGTAACAATCACGTTGGCGTGGCGCGCGAAGACCTCGGCGCCGCCCACGCGCAGTCCCTTGCAGCCCGCCGCGTCCAGCAGCCGGCCCGCCGCAAGCGGCTCCGGATTGCGGAAAACCGATCCGGCACTCCGTCGGCCACCGAAATCGAGGCGTTTCCCACGGCACCGCTCCCGCTGCGCCGCCAATTCGGCGGGATCGCCCGGATCGAGCCGCAACTCGACCTCGAGTGCGACCAGTTCCTCTAGCGCCCGGCACTGCCGGTAGGCAAAGCCGGCCGCATGGCCATCTACTATAGCGCGCGAACCGTCTTTATTCAAACCGCGAATGGCGCACACGCGGTCGCCGATGGCCCCGCCATGCGCGCCGGCGTTCATCGCCAACCAGCCGCCGACGGTTCCGGGAATGCCTTCCATGAAGGCCAGTCCCCCGAGCCCCGCCTCCGTCATGCGGTTGAGCAGGCGGCTCCCGGGCGCCGCGCATCCCGCGCGCACCGTGCCCTCCGGTCCGATCACGATATCGCCGAAGGCCGCGCCGGCGAGCCGGACGACGACACCGCGCACCCCGAGGTCGCCGACCAGCGTGTTGGATCCGCCCCCCAGCAGGCGGCACGGCAGGCCGGTCTCGTGGCAAAGGCGCAGGATCTCCGCCAGTGCCGCCTCGGAAGCCACCTCCGCCAGCAGGTCGGCACACCCGCCAACGCCGAGCGTCGTCAGGTGGGCGAGCGGTGCCTGGCGCTGCACCGCGACATCCCCGCGCGCGGCCAGCGCCTCGGCCATCCGCTCCGCGCCGGAGTGACGCCCTTCCCGCAGGGCCTGTGCCACCCCCTCCCCTACCCGCACCACGTCGCCGGCCCCGATCACCAGCAACTGATCGCCCTCGCGCAGCGTCTCGCGCAGCCAGGCCGCGGCCTCCTCCAGCGAAGCCGCGATCCGCGGCACCGGCACCCCGTCCGCGGCCTGGCGGCGGAAAACCGCATAGAGATCCTCGGTCCGCCCGCCCTCGCACGGCGTTTCGGAGGCGGCATAGACCGGCAGCAGGACTAGCTCGTCCACCCCCGCGAAGGCCGGCGGGAAGGAGTCGGCCAGGGCGCGCGTGCGCGTGTAGCGGTGCGGCTGGAAGAGCGCCAGGCGGCGCCGTGCCGGCTGGATGCGCGCCAGCGCGACGAGCGCCGCGATCTCCGCGGGATGGTGCGAGTAGTCGGAGACAATCTCGATGCCCCCCTGCCGCAGCAGTCGCTCGAAGCGCCGGCCGGGAAGCTCATCCAGCCGCTCCAGCGCCCGCAGGGCCGCATACGGGTCGTGACCCAGCGCCACCGCCGCACCCAGCGCGGCGCAGGCGTTGAGGGCGTTGTGGCGCCCGGTGACCGCCAGGGCGGCCTTACCCAGCAGCCGGCCGTCGAGCGTGACGTCAAACGACATGCTGCCGGCCTGCAGCGCCAGGCCGGAAATCCGCAGCCGCGCCGCGGGGCCGAAGCCGTAGCCCAGCGCGCCGGGATTTGCGGCGCAGAGCCGGCCGGCGGCCGGGTCGTCGGCGCAGAAGACCACGCCTTGGCGTGTCCTGTCCCGCGCCGCCGCGAAACAGGCCTCGATCGCCGCGAGAGTGCCGAAATGGTCGAGATGGTCGGCGTCGATATTGGTGACCACCAGCACCGACGGAGCGTAGTGCGCCAGGGTGCCGTCGCTTTCGTCGGCCTCGACGACCAGCGGCCCGCGCCCGGAACCGTCCGCGACGTTTCCCATCGCCTCCGTATGCCCGCCGATGCACCAGGCCGGATCGCCCCCCAGCGCCTGGAGCAGGCGCAACGTGAAGCAGGCCGTTGTGGTCTTGCCGTGGGTGCCGCAGACGGCCACACTGGCACGCTCCGAAACGAGCGCCGCCAGCACCGTGCCGCGTCGCGCCACGGGAATGCCGCGCTCGCGCGCGCGGCAGACTTCCGGATCGTCCTCCGTCACGGCCGCGCTGCGGATCAGCAGGTCGCAGCCGCCTTCGAGGTGGCCGGGGGCGTGGCCCTCCGCGACCGGAATCCCCTGTCGCCGCAGCGCGTCGGCCAGGGCGCCCGCGGCGTGGCGGTCGCAGCCCGAGATCCGCCAGCCCTTTTGGCGCAGCAGTTGCGCGACTCCGGCCAGGCCGACACCGCAGATTCCCATGGCATGCGCATGCAGCCCCGGTTTCTGTTCCAGGAGATGCCTGGCCAGCTCGTATTCCGCTCCAATATCCATCCGCTCCGCCGCCTGTCTGACTGGTGAGAAATTGTAGCGGCTTTTGAGTTCCGGCTCAAGCACGGCAGCACATGTCGAGCCGATTGCGCTGTGCGCGCGATGCGCGCCAGGCATGCGCGAGGCGAGTGCGAGGGAAAGCGCGATCCCCCAGCGAGTTGCGTGAATCCTTAGGAAACGAGCATATGTCATTTCCCGAGGGAGCAAAAACACCGAAATCTATGCGCCCGCGCAGCGAGATCTATGCCTCGCGCAGCGGGACATCCGTAGCTTCCCCTCCTGCCCATATGCACCCATTTGCGCGTCATCTGCGGTTAAATTTGAAGCGCCGTCGACGCCTACCCCCCCCCCCGCCGCAGGCGGCGTGGAAAGGCGGGGCGAACATTCCTGCCAACATTCCTGCCTGTCCCTTACTACCCGTTCAGCCGCCGCCGGAAGAACCAGCCGGCGGAGAGCGCGGCCAGGCAGGCAATGGCATACCCGAACGGGCGCGAGACGACGCTGACCATCTCGTCCGCGCCCTGGCGCTGCAGGCTCTGCCGGAGGTCGTCGGCCATCTGGCCTGCGGCCGCCTCGGGATAGGCGCGCCCTCCCCCGCGCGCCGCCAGCTTTTCCAGAACGGCGCGCTGCGGCTCCAGGCGCGCACCTTCGTCCTCGGGCGGCGCCACCTGGAGGCGCTTCTCGTAGGTCTCGAGCGGCACGCCGTCGCGCACGGCCTCGATCCGGAAGAGGTGCTCGCCGCGGGCCCGGAAAATCAGTTCCGCGCGCCAGGTGTCGGGCGCTTCGGGGGCTGGGGCCAGCGGCAGCGCCTGTACCCCCTGGGCGTCGGCCAGCGTAGCGCGCACCTGCGCCCCCGGTGCGCCGACGACCTGCACGCGCGCCGCGGTCCGTCCGGCGGGCCGCAGGCGGTTGCCCTCCCAGGTCACCTGCAGGTGGCGTCCGCCATCGGTCACCCCGGCGGCCGCGCGCGCGAGCTGCTGCCAGAGCCGGCGGTAGAAGGCCGCCGCCGCCGGCGCGCCGCCGGCCCACTGCCAGGTGGTGTTGGAGGCCAGCGCGTAGACCCGACCGCGCCCGTAGGGCTGGGCCACCAGCACGGGCGCGCGCCCCCGGGAACGGCCGGCCTCCAACAGTACGCGGGCGGCTGGCGACAGTTCGCCCACCGTGTTGAAGGCCGTCAGGGCGAGGTCTCCGTCGCCGCCACCGCGCCGGATCTCATCGAGCAGTTCTTGCAGTCCGGCCACGGCGGGGTCGGATGCGGCGGCGGGCGGAATCGAGACCGCCGCCGTCTCGCGCAAAAGCGTGCTGCCGGCCCCGTCCAGGCGCCAGGGAATCAGCGGCGCAAGCGCCGAGGCACCGTAGCCGCCGCCCTCGAAGGCCTCCTCGCCGCCGAGCCAGACCAGCCCGCCGCCCTCCGCGACATAGTCGAGCACGGCGCGCATCTCGTCGGCCGTCCAGAGCTCGGCCGGGAAGGCGCCCAGGATCAGGCAGCCGAAACGGCGCAGGGTGCCCGGCGCCGCGGGTAGGCCGCGTTCAAGCCCGGCGGTGTCGGCCCCCTCGGGCGCCTGAACGGTGTAGCGCTCGCCTTCCGTGCGGTAGAGGGCGGTGAAGGTCAGCGCCGGATCCGTGCCCAGGGCCTGGCGCATGCGCTTCAGGTCGGCCCCCAGGCGGCGCGAGAAGTAGAGGATGTCGAGCGACACGGCGCGCGCCTCGACGCGCAGGGTGCGGCGGTTGTTGAGCGGCGAGAGCTCGCCTTCTCCGGACGCCAGCTCGACGCGGAAGTGGTAGAGCCCCTCTTCGGGGCAGGTGGCCCGGAAGCCCACGGTGGCCAGTCCGTTGCAGAGATCGGCCCGCCGCGTCTCCAGCAGCGTCTCGCCGCCGTCCGGCCGGCGGCACCAGAGGCGCACGTCGCGCGCGGCGAGGGTCTCTCGGAATCCGGGCATTTGGTGGCCGTGGGCGCGGAGGGTGGCCTGGATCTCGAAGGTCGTGTGGCGCTCGACCGCGGGCGGGCCGTCGAGGGCTTCGACCGCCGTGTCGCGCCAGGCGGCGGGATCGGTGCCCATGACGCATATATGGAGCGGGACGCGCGGCAGCCGCGGCGGCTCGGGCGGCTCGTCGCCGCCATCGGTCAGGAGCACGATGGCGTCGGCATCACCGGCCTCGTCGGTGGCGGCCAGCAGCGCCGCGCCGAGCTCCGTGCCGCGCCCGCGGTCGGCGGACGGCGTCTCCGTCTTCCAGACACGGTCGGCGAACGACCAGACCGCCAAGTCGGCCACACCGGCCAGCCGGTCGGCAAGCGTGCGCCGCAGGACATCGGCGCGGCTCTCGCGCGAGGCGTGGCCGTCGTCGCGGATCGACATGGATTCGGAACGGTCGACCAGCACCAGCACGCGACGCCGCTGGCCGGCGGCCGGCCGCCGGGTGTAGGCGGGGTCGAGAACCGCCAGCAGCAGCAGCAGGACGGTGAGACTGCGGGCCGCGACGACGGGGGCGGCGCGCCGGCGGCCGAAGCGCCGCGCGAGCTGCCGCGCCTGCGCCAGCACCCCCGCTGCCAGCAGCAGCATGACGCCCGCCAGCGCCAACGGCGGCAGGGCCGGTCGCCAGACGAGGGCGGGCATGATGGCGGCGGGGAACATGCCGGACTATCCGTTCAGGCAGTCCGGGGCGTGGTGGCGCAGCCAGTCGCGGACGCTCTCCATGGGGATGCCGACGATGTTGGTGTAGGAGCCTTCGTAGCTTGCGATCAGCAGTTCGCCGTGCTCGTCGATGTCGTAGGCGCCGGCACGGTCCAGGGTCGGGGTGCGGTCAAGATAGGCGGCGATCGTCGCCTCGTCAAGCGTGCGGAAGCGGACGCGCGAGGCCTCGATGCGCAGCGCCGGTTCCGCGTCGCCGGGCCGCGAAAAGGCCACAGCCGTGAACACGGTCTGTGTGCGACCCGAGAAGTCGCGCAGGAAGCTGGCGGCCTCGGCGATGTCGGCAGGCTTGCCGATGAGGCGGCCATCGAACCAGACGAGAGTGTCGGCCGTGACGATCACCGCATCGGGCCGCAGCGCGCGGCAGGCCGCATTCTTGGCGCGGGCGTTGTGCACGACGGTGCCGACCGGGTCGGCGGGGTCGTGGAGCTCCTCCGTGTCGACGCACAAGATCTCGAAGTGCAGGCCCTCCTCGCGGAAAAGGCGCTGCCGCCGCGGCGAGGCGGAGCCGAGCACCAGCGGCGCCGACGGCGCGGGGTCCGGGGGCGGCAGAACGTGCAGGCGCCCCTCCTGCCAGCGGACGCCGACCTTGCCGGCCGCTGCCAGCCGCTGGACGAGCGGGCGCAGCGCCTCCGGGGCGGCGGCGCAGCCGAACGTTCGGGCCAGCGCATCGAGGTCGGCGGGATGGCGGCATGCCAGGGCGGCCAGCGCGTCGGCCTGTTCCGCGCATGCGGGGGGCCAGGGCGGCAGCGGAGTCGGGACGTCGGGCAGTTCCGCCGCGGGCGTGAAGCGGCGCGCCAGTTCGCGGAGGCGCTCCGGCGCAACCGCGGCGACCGCCGGGTCGGCCGGCGGACGCGCCAGGACATTGAGCTGGATGTGGTCGGGAGCGAACCCGCGCAGCCGCGCGGCGATGCGGTCGGCCGCCTCGTCGGAGTCGTTGAAGCCCCGCAGGATGAAGACCTCGGCTACCAGCACGCCGGCATAGGCGTCACGGAACAGCCGGTAGCCATCGAGGATGGCTTCGAAGTCGAGGTCCGCGTGCGGACGTACCATCTGCCGGAAGGAGGGCGCGTCCCAACTGTGCAGCGAAACTTTGACCACGTCCGCGCGCGCGGCGTCGCGGCGCACCGCGGGATCGGTGAAGAGCGTGCCGTTGGAGAGGAGCAGCGAGCGGAAGGGGGTGTTCTCGCGGATCCAGTCCAGGACGCGTCCGAAGTCCGGGTGCAGGGTCGGCTCGCCGCTGCCCGAGAGGGTGATGAAGTCGGCCGTCGCGCCGGTCTGCCGCCAGGCCTCGAGCTCGGCCAGCACCGACGCGACGGGAACATCGGCCTGGCGCTGGACGGAGGTGGCCGGCGTTGGGCCGAGCTGGCAGAAGCGGCAGTCGAGCGTGCAGCGCTTGCGTCCGCCGGTCTGCAGGTCGACGCCGAGGGAGCGGCCGAAGCGCCGCGAGCTGACCGGCCCGAAAAGATGACGGTAGACGGTCATGGGCGGGTCAGTCGTGCGACAGCTCGTCGAGGCGGATATCGGGGCCGAAGACCAGCAGGCGGTCGCTCTCCAGAATCTGCTCGTTGCCCATCGCGATGATCACTTTGCGCGGCAGGCGCGGATCGTCGGCCTCGCGGCGGATGGCCAGCACCGTGACGCCGAACTGCTGCCGGACATTGCCCTCGACCAGCGTCTTGCCGACCAGTTCGGCGGGCGGTGTGACCTCGGCCACGCTGACGCCGTCCGTGATCTCGAAGAGGTCGATCGGGCTGCGCGAGAGCAGCGCGCGGGCGAGGCGCTGGGCGCGGTCGCGGTCGGGGTAGACGACGATGTCGGCGCCCACGCGCTTGAGCACCTTGCCGTGGAGGTCGGAGACCGCCTTGGCCACGACGGTCGGGACGCCGAGTTCCTTGCAGTTGACCGTGGCCATGATGCTGCCCTCCATGTTGTTGCCGATGCAGATCACGACGACGTCGCACGCGCCGAATCCGGCCTCCTTGAGCGTGCGCGCGCTGGTCGCGTCGCCCTGCACGGCCTTGGCCACGAAGTCCGCGGCGTTCTGCACCTTCTCGTGGGA
>CAYRPP010000019.1:0-13853 GCA_964426115.1 uncultured Lentisphaerales bacterium
GTGCCTATTGATGAAGTAGTGTCGATATCATTGAGCTACCTTTTCGGCCTGTCTCGCGGCGTCGGTGGGGCCTACGTCGTCGCCGCCGGAGGAAGACGACGCGCTCTGTGTTTTGTCGTTAGCCGTGACAATGACGTATTTGACGTCCATCGGGCACATGCTGGTCCCGCCGTATTCGCCGGTGCCGTAAGGAACTTGGACGTCGAAATAGACTTCCTCTTTCCCGAAAAGGTCTCCGCTCACGCGGAGGCGCTCCGGCTCCACGCGCACGACGAGTTCAAACCATTTTTCCGCCTCAATGGGCGTCGCGGACTTGAACGGCTCGATTTCAGGCGGTTTGACCGTCGCGTTTTTGTCGCAGTTAGCAAATAGGCGGCTGGAGTCCTTGTCGATACGTATCTGGTAGTTAGAGTAGGGGACATCCTTGCGCTTCCCTTTGGACGCGAAGCTCAGAATCGGGCCGGCAATCTGCTTCGGGTCCGGGAAACGGAACTTGATGCGGAACGTGTAGTCCGATCCGCCCGGGTCAAGCATGTCCAGCTCGCCGATTAGCGGCGTCGCGCCCCCGGTGCAGTGGCCGAAGTGCGAGCCGTCAACGTCCGCTTTAATCTCCATTCTTCCCCAGAACATAGGCGGCTTGCTGCCGACATCGAATCTGGCAAAGTCCTCGTAGATGATGTAGTTGTCGTTTTCGGCGAAAAGCGCTGAAGCTTGGCAAATTACGAGTGCCAAAAAGATGTTGAAATACTTCATTATGTGATTTCCGGAGAGAGTTGACGTGCAATGTGAAATTGCACGGTTCGCCTGGATCTGCGGGCAATTGGAAATTGCCCGTCCGCTCGCGCCGCGTCGTTCCTTAGGGGAGTTCACTGTTGATACTCAGGGTTTGCAATCGTCCCCAAGTCTTTGATTCTGATAACTCCGGGCACTTCCTTCATCTCTGCCGGGTTCAGCGATTGACGTGTGAGCGTGATGAAGAGGCCGGTGATCTTGATCGGGTACGTTATCGTCTTTCCGCTCCAGCGGGCGCCGAGCGACTGGTTGAGATGCTTTTTCACGCCCTCTCCGTCGATCGGGAATTTTATGAAACGCCAGCCGGTGAACGCGATGAACGTCTCGGCGCCGAAATCATGCCATTGCCCTTCGGAACGGTGCAGACGCCCCTCGGCGTCTTGTATCTCAAATCCGATTTTGCCCCAGCCGCCGTCGCCGTTCACCCACATGCCGATCTCGTCGGGTGTACCCTCGATGGCGTCAGGTCTTTTGAACTGAATCTTTGTGTACTCTGTCTCGAAGGCCTTGATTTTGCCTTCCTTGACGAGCTTGATGGCGACGCAACTTCCGTGTTCCGCGTCGTTCACTTGCGTGAACTCGAACTTGCCCTGCTTGCGGTACATATCTCCGCCGTCCAGATTGCGGACGCCGCCCATGATGCGGAAGCCGTCAAGGCTGTCGAGCTTTTCGACGACCTTGAACGGTTTCGGCGGTTCGTTTGGAATGGTGCGGACGTGTTTGACGCTTGTCGCGGACGCCGAAGTAACAAGGTAGCACGGTCCCGTCCCGACATTGAGATCGAATTTGCCTGCGGTCTTCCTGGTTGTCTTGCCGAGAAACTCGATCTGCTCGATCTCAGTGCCGTTCGGGAACTCGAAGGCGAGAATCGCCTCGCCGACAGGCATCCAGCAGGCGTACGCGACTTTTCCGTCTTTGCGCTTGAACTCGAGCGCGTATGTCGTGTTCGCACCGGTGTCGAGCGTCTTGGGGCCGACCTCCATCTGGTCAAGCGTGCGCGTCACCGCTGCGACCGCCGAGAAGAGCGGCTTCGGGTAGTGGAGCGAATTACGGGTGAGCAGGCCGCAAGTGCCCCAGATTGTCTGCAGATAGCCGTTCGCGACGTCGGATACCGCCCCCATACCGACGTAGTCGAAGCCGTAGCTGAGTCCGACAAGCGCGTCGCGAATCTTGTATTCCGCCTGTTTTGTCATGCCGAGGAGACGCAACGGGCGCGCGGTAAACTCGTAGCATCCCGTGATCGGGATGTCATAGCCGAAATGTTTAGCCGTTTCATCGGCGAACCAGGTGCCCTGCGTGCCGCCGCGCCAGAGACGTTCCGGAATGCAGCCTTGTCCCGGAGTCTCGATGCCGATGTAGTCAACGAGCTTCGGGTCAAGTCCGTTGCGGAATAGCGTTGCCATAACGCCGCTCGACGACGTGTTGTTGCCGAAAACAAGCTTGATGTCGGGATAGTGCTTGCGGAAGAACTTCGCAACGAATTCGGCGCGTTTCGTGATCTTTATGTCGCGCTCCGGGGTGGGGGACGGCGGCTCCTCGCCGAGCAGTTCCGGCGGCATGGAGTCGCCGTACGATTCGTGCAGAACCAGTGCCTGTTTGCAGTCCGGGAAAGCCTTGACGAGCGGCTCGTAGTGCTCCAACATCTGCTGTTCAGCCTTTTCCGGATCTTCGGCCCACGGAACGCCGTCGAAACGTTGGAACTGCGCAAGGGTCACCTGGTGTTTCTCCGCAGCCTCGACGACGTTGGAGGCGGGCTTGTCGCTGCGGAATGCCAGTTTGAGAAGCGTCTTGCGGATTCCGGCCTTGTGAAGCACTCCGAGGCAGAACTCTGGATCGTCGGAGCAGTGGTGCGGGCCCTGTACCCACCAGCTTCCGAACGGCGACTCCGCGCGCGTCATCTTTCGCGTGTCAGGTCCAGTGACTGCAAACATGGCATTGTGTGAAAGAAATGGATATTCGCCGTCTGCAGATAGCGTGAAGTCGATGTGGTAGTGCCCGATGTCCTCAACCTCCAGTGGAATCTTTATATCCTTTGTCTCCCCGGCTTTCACATCCGCCATGATCGATTGCCGACGAATTAGTTCCCCGTCCGAATTCGAAATGGTCCAACCGAGCAGATACTTTCCTTCGCGGACGCCCGTTATTTGTGCAGTTGTCTCAGGTGTCTCCGTCTCGAAGATGTTTCCGGGCACGCTCGCAACCAACCGGAATTCCGCGGGAGCACGGTGCAGCGAAATGCCGAATACGTTGACCGCGCTTACAACGCCATTTACCGGCTTGAGCCTGCCGTCAACATACGCGCCGACATTCGAATTACGCCGCGCGAAAATCTCGACGTCCAGATACGGAGATTTCTTCTGCCTGTCAGTCGGGCACGGATCATTGTTGATAATATCGAGAATCTCGCCGGAGTTGAGCGGGAAGTAACCGATGTACAAGGGTATTTCAACTTCACTGTCGTCGGCATTCCTATGCATGACAGTGCCGACCTGTTTGATGTTCCTCGGCATCGGCTTGCCGTCTTCGGGGAAGGCGATGTCATCGTGGATTAATCCGTCACCGCGGCCTTCTTTGCAGAAACGCGTAACGCGTAGCGTCATGGCGCGGTCTTTCGCGGGATCCGGGTCGAGCGCGAAGAGAACCGCGGCCTGATCGTAATACTTGTTGGGAACGCTGGTGATGAATGCCTCGGGCAGACGCTCGAACGCGGTGCGCGAAAGGTTGTAGTCAACCTCGAGCATCCAGATGCCGTGAGTCGTCATCGCGCGGCCTATGTCCATGCTCTGCGCGGGGGTCAGCACGTGGATCGGTGTACCGTCGATGATTTGCTCGCCGCCTGACAGAGAGACCGTGTCGTTAGACATCACGCCCGGATTGCCTATGTACGATAGGTCCGCGATTTCCCACTGGTTGTATGGGCGCTTGTCCTCGTACGTCTTGAAATCCTCGATTACCGGCAGGCATGTGCTTGAAAACTCGATTCTGTTCATAAGCGCGCCGTCATTCGGAAAAAACGCCGCATACTTGCCGTCGAGGTAGAGTTTCGTACCGTCAGGCGCGCCACGGAAGTCGAAGAACATTTTGTAGCCGAGAGCGTCCGGCATATCCTTCCACTGCTCGAAGCGTTCGATTTTGAGAGCGTCGTTGTACCGTTTGGCTCGTGGACATACGTAATACTCGATGCCCAGCTCCCGCATCATGACGACGTGGTTCGTGAGCACGGCCCCTTGCAACAGTTCCGGCGGCATTTCCTCGGCCTTGATCTTCATCGGCCGCTGGATCGGGGGAATATTTTCCGGCTGGAGCGCGATCGAGAATCTCAAGGGCGTCTTCGGATCGGTCTTTTCCGAGAACATGCGCGCGTGCACCGGCACTTGCGATGTCACACTCAGATAGAAACTCGCGGAGTTCGTTATCTGGAGCGAGATTGTATGCGTGACCGGCTTCGTACTTGCCGCGCCCGAGGATATCGCCGCGGTTAAAAACGCGGTAACCGCCAGTGACGATATCAGTTCGCGGGTTGTGAACATTATTGAAACGACTCCTTCAGGTATTTTACCCGCAGGTCATTTATAATGTAGACGATGTTGTTCCACTGCGGTACGGCCTCGGCATAGAGGCGCTCGACGTCGGCTTCGGTCATGGAGGAGGATACCTGCTTGGTGAAGGAATCCAGCTTTTCGACAAGCGGGGCGACCGCTTCGTTGTAGAAGTTGGGGTCGCCGAGGGCTGTGTCGCTCCAGCGGCCGATGATGCCGTCGTAGCCGCGTGTGGTTCTGCGCTCGCGTTTGTAGTTGGCGAGTGCGCCGTAGACCGCGGTGCGCTTGATCTTGAGGATGTCGGACTTTGAGAGGTTGAAGTGTAGCTCGCCCCAGGTGGAGCGGGCGTGCGCCGTACCGCCGCTGCTCCAACTGAATGCCCCGGCAGGAGCCCAGTGGATGGTATCGAAGTCCCAAATATCGCCGTCCTCGGGAAGATTGTCGCTGAAGAGTTGCCAGGAGAGGAACATCTCCTTCCAGACCGCGCCGTCCTCAAAACGGATTTCGTCCCGCTTGAGTTCAGAGAGCTCTTTAGGATAACGTTTGTGCTGTGCGGTGGTGTAAACCAGGTTGGCGGTGTCGAAGTTGGCGTCGTTTATCGTGCCGAGAACGCAGGCGTAGGGCTGGTCCTTCCCGGCAGCGATGTAGAGCTCGAACGAGCCCAGGTTCTTTTGCTTGGCGCGGTCGGCTTCTAGGTCATCGGTCGGGACGCAGTAAAGGAAGTGGACGCCGAGTTCGTCCGCGACCACGGACAGCAACGCGGGCTTGAAGTCCTTGTCGCTGGCGGTGCCGATGTTCTCGCCGCGGCCGGTGATGTTGACGTCGGCCTCAAGAAACGCCTTGTCCACACGCAGCTTGCGCTCGATCGGCTGCATTTTGCGGTCGAGTCCGCGGGCGCGGAAGTCGGCGATTCCGGAGAGCGGCTTATCGAGGAACTCGATGTCGAGTGAAAGATTCGGGCGCCGTTCGTAAAGCTCGTTGTAGGTCTTCTCGATGATTTTAGCGACATCGGTCTTCTGGGCCATCATCGCCGATCGTCCGGCCTTCAGCAGGAAGTCGCTGCGTTGCTGTGCGGTGAAGTTCTCGGAGAGCGGATACTGCTTCATGACGTTATTGACGGCCTTCTCGAAATTCGGGTTCTGGAACTCGGCGACAATCGCGAGCCAGTACTTCTGCGGCTGTGTGTAGTCGGGAAAGTCCGCTATGCGTTGCCTGGCGAACGCCGCGGCCTCCTCGTGGCGTCCGCAGCCATTGAGCGCGTTGATTTTGTAGAGGCCGAAGGGGAAGCTTTTCGCCTCCTTCTCGCTTATCCTCTCGATCCGCGCGGACAGCTCTAACGCGTGCTCGTACGCGCCGTAGATGATAGCGTCGTTGCGGGCCTTGACGAGAGGGCTGATCAGGACGCCGGCCTGTCCGTTGGAGATGATGTTGTCGAAGTATTTGTCATAGACGGCCTTGTTGTCCTTCCAGCTGCCAAGAGGATGCGAGACTGCGCCTTGCTCCCACGAATCGCTGATGAACTGCCTGAGCGCCTCGGCCTGGGTGTTGGCGAGAGTCCTGGGTGTGCCCGGCGCAGTTGATTCCACCAGTCCGGCGGTGTTGGCGAGGACGTTCTCGTAGATTTTCCGTGCCTCGAACGGCGGGTGGTACGCGGCGAGCTGCAGACGGCATTTTGCGGCGAAGGGCGACTTTGCAGCGTCGAGTTTGGCAATGGTGTCCGCAAGCGTCTTCTTTGCGCCGTCCTCGTCGAGCAGACGTGACTGCTCGCGCGCCTTGGCAATGGCGATCTCGGAGACGGTCTGGAAGTCCGTGTTGGCGGCTGCGCAGTCGGCGAAGACTTTCCAGCATTTCCCGGGCTGATCCGTAAGTGTGTAGAAATGTGCGAGCATCGGGTGGAGTGTGACCTGCCAGGTGCAATTGGTCGAGATCGCCTTTAGAATCATCTGCTCGGTCTCCGCGAACTCGGATCGGTTCATGAGCATGTTGTACATGTCGGAGGCGAGGCGCGCGCGGTCGGAGATCGGAACGTCGGGCAGGGACAGGGCAAACCGCGTGTATTTCTCCTTGCGGACGGGCTCCTTGTGGGAATTGCAGTACCAGCCGATGTTGAAGATCGACGAGCGAATTTCGGAGTATTTCAGACCATCGCCGTCATCGATGAGCTTGTCGAGCTCCTCGAAATAGGCAGTGTAGTCCTTTTCCAGATACTGGGTGGGGTAGTGCTTCTTGGCCCACTCCTGCCACTTCCGGAAGCGCTGGGCGATGGGGAGCGAGGTATCGCGCATCTCGGCGATCAGCGGGTCGTTGGTAGGGCTGAGCGCGGGCTCCTGCGCAAAGACGGAAGCAGTTGCGAAAATGACGCAAAGAGAAAACAAAATTGACTTTTTCATGGTGGTGTCCTAATTGGGAATTCTGAATTGCGCTTAGCGACCGCTACTTTCCCTGCGCCTCCTTCAGCCGTATGATGTGCCGAATCACCTCCAGTCGAAGGGATGTGGCGTCGACTGTCTCGGGAGTGAGGCGGGCGAGGAGAAGACGGGCCTGGCGGCCTGCTGAACGGGTGTCGAAGTCGGCGCTGGCCTCGGCCTCTTTTGCGAGCCTGAGCATAAGCGTCGCGTAGCGGACGTCATCGATGGCCTCGCGGAAGCCTTCCCACTGCAAAGTGTCGATCAGGCCGCTGTACTGGCTGTACGCGAAGATCATCGGGCGGAAGCCGGATGCGCGGTCGTTGTAGCCACCGACGTGGTGGGCGTAGTTGTTGACCGTGGTGTAGCCGGATAGGTACTGGATGAAACCGTATTGCAGACGGTTGAACGCGGGGTTCTCGGGGCCGACATGCTGGCAGGCGTACCAGGAGACGTCAGCGCCCATCTTAGTCCACAGCTCCGCGCCTTTGGCGTCCTCCGGGAAGCCGGCGCGATGTACGTAGTCGAAGATGTCGGCGCCGCGGCGGTAAAGGGCGTCGCTGCCGGCGAGCTCTACCTTGAAGCCGGCCTTCGCATAGATGGACAATACCGGACGCTGCTGAGCAACCCAGGCGGGAGAGGGCTCGTCGCCGTGAATGAGGTAGTACTCGCAGTCGGCGCCGTAGTTTTCCTTCAGCCATTTGTATTTCATGCGGGCGTCGAAATAGCGCTCGGCCTCGTTGCCGGCGCCATATAAGCCGCCGAGGCCGAAGATTCTGTCCTTGTTGATGCCAGCCTTCTTGAAGTTGTCGAAGATGTTGCGGTTGTTCCAACTGCGGACGTCGCCGTCGTCGCGCATGAAGAGGTATCTCTGGTTGTGCTCGAAGAAATTGTTGAGGATTGCCGCATACTGTTTGTCCGCAAGCTCCCAGTCGCCGCCGTTCTCGCGCATGATGAAGTGGTGGGTGATGTAGTGGTTGATCATCACCGGCATCTTTTTGTCGCAGTCGGCATAGCGGCACGGCTCGGGGAGGGTGAACGGGAAAACGCGGATCGTCACGGGGATTGCGGCGATCTTCTTGTTGTCGGCAACACCCGTGAGAGCCACTGCTCCGCGGTAGAGCCCGGGCTTCTGATCCTTCAGCACGCGCGCAGTAAGGAAGAACTGCTTGAACGAGCCCTCGGAGAGCGTGACGGGCTGTATCGTACTGGCGTCGCAGAAATTCTCCTGCATCGAGTTGAAAGGGGTGCCCGGCCGGAAGTACTCGTCGTAGCGCGACTCGAACTCCATCGGAGGAGTGAGCCAGAAGTAGTGGACGCGTCCGTCCTTTTCGGTCAGGCGCGCGTAGTTCTGCGCATCTTCGGTATCGACCTTGATGAGATCCTCGTCATTGAGCAGCAGCTCCGGAACGAGCTTGAGACCGGTCGTGCCGAAATAGGTGTACCAGGCGTTCAGGTCCTGGTACCAGACCTTCACTACCTTGAGGTCGAGCTTGTCGGCAGGGTAAACCGCGCCGTCGTCGGTTTTGAAAGGTGAAAGCGAGAGCTTGACCTTACCGAAGTCCTTGAAGGGATAGATGACGAAGGAACCGGGCTCGTACTCGTCGCCCGCCGCGGAGATTCGCACGGCCGAGTTCGCCGTGCCGTCGAGCGGATAAGCGTCGGGCAGGTACTGGACGTTGCTCATCGGATCGACTTCGTAGAAGGCGAGCGGGGCGTTCGCCGCTCCCGCCGCGCATGCGTCACGGGCTACGCGGACGGCGTTCGAGACTCGCTTGGCGTCGCTGTTCTTTGCGATGCGCCCGAGGTGCGCCGCGAGCTCGCCGGAGACGGTCTTCTGAAGCGCCGGAAGCGCCTGTTTGTCGGCCTGCAATTCGACTTGTGTCCGCCGCTCGACCTGCGCGAGCGACGCTGTCGCCACAAGCGCGGCGACAAGTGGTAAAAATGAAATCTTATTCATGGTTTCCTTTCAAGCAGAAATCGAGCCAAGTTTTGGCAACGGGCGCATCGTCACCTGATCAAGAACACCGTTGCCGGGCTCTTCTGGCATTCGTAGGCGCCGATGTCGGGGCGGCCGGCAAAGACGCGTGGATTGCCGATGTAGTCGAGGGTGCTCGCCGCGCCGTCGTAGTTGCGGCCTCTGTTGCGGAGCATGGATTGCGACGGTATCGAAAAGTCGCGGGCGGACGGATCGGTAAAGAGCGGGTCGGCGCACACGACGTCATCCGTGCCGAAGACTTCGGTAGAGGCGCAGTTCTGGATGTTCGCGGATGAGGCCGCCGAGGACGGGAAGATATTGCAGACGCTGGTCGCGTTGGTGTTGTTGTAGAATGCGCAGTTCATAACGGTTCCGCTGGTGTAGTAGAGACCGCCGGATTCGGCCGAAAGGGTATTATTGCCGTAGACCGTGCAGTTGCGGACAACCGCGCTCGCGCCCTCTATCGCCACTGCTCCGTGGTCTTTGACTGTGTTGTCGACGATCACACAGTTCTCTAGGATGCCGTTACCTCCGACGAACGCGCCAGCGCCCCAGAAGCCGGTGTAGGTGCCGTTTTTTAACCTGTTGTCCGCGAGGAGACAGCGGGCGACGCGTCCGCCGCGCATGCCGACACCGCCGCCGTGAACGTTGATCGATTTCTCCTGATTGTTGGATATGGAGCAGTTGTATAGTGTGCCGCCGTCTGCGGTAATGCATACGCCGGAGCCGTCCTGGCCGCGGGAGTATCTGAGCTCTCCGCCGTAGCTTCCGTTTTCGCTCTTGTAGCCTCCTGTGATTGTGACGTTCTCGAACCAGGCTTCAGCGTTGTCAACGTAGAGAACGCGCTCCATGTTCGAAGTCTGCTTGATGACCGCGGAACGGTTTTCGCCGTTGCCGATGAAACGGACGCCTTTGTGGACAATGAGCTGGACCGTCAGTGTATGAATGCCGGCTCCCAGCATGAGCGTGGTACCGTCGACTGCGTGTTTGTAGGCGGTCGGAATTGTCGCCGCCCCCTTTTCTGGCGTGTCGTAGGGAAAAGCCTCGTTCGCCGTGTTGCCGGGAGTCACGTACATCGTCACGGGTGTGCGCGAGACCGGCTCGGCGAGCGAATACGACACGGATTGCGCGGGCGAGACGGCGTTGTCCGTGACCGTGAGCGTCGCGGTGTAGAGACCGGCGGGAGGTTCGGCGGCGGTGAGTGACGGATTAGAGCCGGTGAACCCCGTGCCGGTTGTCGTGTTGGTCACGCTCCAGTTGTACACGAGATTCTCCGCGTCGGACGCGCCGAGCGTCACGGAAGTGAGCGTGAACGGAGTTCCGGCGAAGGCGTAGGGGACGTCCGGGAAGAACGACATTGAAAGGATGCTCTGGTCGCATTCGTATGCGCCGATGTCGATGCCCGAGCCGGAGGGACGCGCGACGAGCCCCGAGCAGTCTTCCGTGAGGCCGTTCGCGATACCGGCATCGATCGCCGGCGACGATGGAAGCAGCGAGTAGTCGTAGGTGTCAGGATCAGAGAACTGCGGATCGGCGGCGATGCAGGTGCCGTTAGGAGCGACCGGCGCGATGCAGTTGACGAACCGGTTGGTCATCGTGTCATTCGACACTGTCCAGTCGGGATAACCGTAAGTCGGCGTTCCGTCTGCACCGGCATTGCCCGAGATAATTGTGTTCTCGACAACGACATTTTCGACGTAGTTATACTGCGGAGCGGTTGTCTTGACCTGATTGCCGATCATGAACGCTCTGTAGCCGGTTTCTCCCGGGTGGGCGTAGTTCCCGGCAATGGTACAGTTGCGTATGACCACACCCTTGGCGCACGCGGCTTCAACGTAAACCGTGTCGGATCTGCCTCCGTTGTGGGTGACGAGGCAGTTGCGCATCTCGACTTCCGCCGAGCCGCCGTTGATATAGACCGGCGCATAGGCGGTGGTATATGTGATGTTGTTATCGCGGACAACGCACTGCTCCATCAAGCCGCCGTACAGCATAATCGCGTAGCCGCGGGTATAGTTGGTTTTTGAGACATTGCCCTTGAAGAGACAGTGGTCTACCTTTCCGCCATTGGCGGAAATCTTGATCGGGCCTGCGATGGTCGCGTTCGCTGTCTCGCCCGCGTGCGGACAGGCATAGTCGCTTATAGTGAAGTCCGTGAGGCGGCTGTCGGGGTGGTCGAGCGTGATGACGGGCGTGAGCGTCGAGGCCGACGGCTTGATCGTTGTTAGTTCAAAGCCGTCCACGCCGACTACCGTGACAGAATTCGTTATTCGGGCACCGGGTTCCTCGGTATAGGTGCCTTCCGACACATAGATCGTTGCCGCTCCGTCAGCCAGATTAGCGGCCTCTATTGCGTGTTTTATCGTCTTGAAGGCATTGGTCCAGGACGTTCCGGCGGCATCGTCGCTGCCGTCAGTCTTGACGTAGAGAACCATGCCGGACGGTATTTCCGTGAACTGCGCCGAGAATGTCGCGGGACCGTCGCAGGTGAATGTGTAGGGCGTATCGTATTCATTTTCGTCGGGAACTCCCGCCGTCCAGCGGTAGAACTCATATCCCACGCCGCCCGCGGGCGTAAGAGTAACAGACGAGCCCTCGTCGTACCAACCGTCGTTTTCAAGCGGAACATCGCCTTCGCCGCTAGTCGGTGAGAACGTGATTTTGAAAGTCCTTTTGAAGAACCACGTGAGCCGGTCGAGACATCCCGGCGTATGGCTATAGTCGTATGCGCTGCCCGAGAAATGAGTATTCGTCACCACTCCGGTCGCGTAGGTCACGGACATGACGCCGCCGGTGCAGGTGTAGATTGTGTCGATCGCCGCGTTTGTCGAAACAGGGCTGACGCTGCAACTGACAAGCCCGGGCTCGACATCGTTTCCGCCGTATGCGGGAAGGGCCTCGCCGAAGTTTTCAGGATTTCCGTAAACGGCAATAATATCAGAGAGATCGAGGCGGATTATAGCAATACCGCTGCCGCCACTGCCGCCGCTCGTACCCGGAGAGTAACTTCCCCCGCCGCCGCCGCCGCCGAGACCGTTCATACCGGGCATCCCCGCTTTACCAGAATTTCTGTCGGAACCATTGCCACCGCCGCCCAGACCGCCGTGGCCGCCGTTTGTGGCAGTGTGGCCGGCGCCGGCGCCTCCGCCTCCGCCGTAATAAACGGTCTTGCCCGTGATGTCGCAGGCGATTCCGTCACCGCCGTATCCGCCGTGGTCCGGCAGAGTCGCTCCGCCTTCCTCGCCGGGTTCGCCCGCGCCGCCTCCACCCCCGCTGAATCCTAAGCCCGTGCCGCAAATTGCTCCGTCGTGGCCCTGTCCGTCCGTTCCTTTTCCAATGAATTCGGAAGTCCTCTTGCCGCCTGACGCGCCGCCGCCGGATCCGCCGTCTTTACCATTGTTTACGGTCCAACCACCGCCGCCACCGCCGCCGGTCGCGGTGAGAATGAATAGCTCGCTGGCCATAGACGTGTCGTAGCCGTTGCTGCCCTGCACTCCGTAAGTGGAGGCGCCGGGGCCTCCGGCGCCGACGTTGATCGTGTAGGTTCCCGCCGCGAGCGCGACAACCTGCGTGTAGATTACGCCGCCAGCGCCTCCGCCTCCGCCGATGGTCGAACCTCCGCCTCCGCCGCCGGCGACAACGAGGATTTCGGCGGGGACCGCGAGCGGAAGAGTGAGCGTCGTAGCGGCGCTGGTGTTGGTGAACACCAATATCTCGTATTGATTTGTCAGGGAGACCGAACAGTCTCCGTCAATCGAGCAGATCGCCGATACGGGGTTTTGTGCGGGAGATGTCGCAGCGAGTCCCGAAATCAGGGCCACTAATGGCATGATAGATACGAGTTTGCGTGTCGTGTTCATTGTCCAGTCTCCCGATCCGGTAAAGAAGCAGCGACGAGTTAATTCATAAATTATGATTATTTTAGCTTTTTATGCCAGTCATGGCAACCGGAACTATTTTCGTGTTTTTCAGAAGTCCTTACTGCAGATCGTCGCCCGGCAAATACATCGGTCGCTGTTGCAGGGGGCCGTGGATCTCGAACATGGCGTCGACGGCATTTTCGACCAGTTGGAGCGACATCCTGTAGTCCAGCGGTGTACAGTTCGACTCGTATCCGCCGGCGACAAAAGCGTTCACATGGCAGAGGTAGCTCAAATATCCGGTGGAGTTGTAAAGCACAAACGCACGCCGGAAGGGCGAGTTCCATTTGATTTCCAGGCCGACCTCGGCCAGCAGTTCGCCCGGCACGCCGACAAAACAGATTTCTCCGACGGAGAGCACCTGGACCTCGGTCTCGATGCGGTCTTTGCCGAGGTAAACCGGCATTTGGGCATCCGCGGAGTTGACGCCTTTACGGAGCGGGACCTCGAAAGTCCTGATCGCGCTCGCGAGTTTCGCGTCCTTCATCTGGAACCATTTGCGGTTGCGGCTTGAGGAGACCATGCCGCCCACCACGGCGCGTGCGACAGGGTCGGCAAGCATCTCCGCCGCCGCGAATCCGGCTTCGGAATCGCGCGGGCAGAGATCGCCGCACGCGCCGGAGACGAACATGCATTCAGCGCCGGTGTCGGAGCGGACGCGGTCGCGGATCAGCGCGGGAAAATCCGGCGTCAGCGTATGGCCTCCGCGTCCCGGCGAATGCGAGGCGAGCGGGTGCGCCGCATAGTTGACAATCGCGTAAGCCGGATCGGCGGTTCCGGGGATGAAGAAGAAGAGCATTCCGACTTCCGGATCGACAGGACCGTCGGCGATTTTCTCCATATCGCGGAAATGAGGTATGAAACGGGCGATGTTTTCCGCGCCGCAGTAGCGCCGGTTGACGTTGGCGTTCACCTGTGCGCTGTAAAAGAATACCTCGGTTTCCGTAAACTCATCGCGGGCAAGCATCTTCTTCAGATCGTCCGTGATTTTGCCGATGATGCCGTTGGTATAGACATCATCGGCGGGGCTACTGGAACTGCTGCGGGTGTGCGGGCCGCCGTGGGTATGGGTACAGGTAACAATCACATCCGCATCGGAGGAACCGAGCATGGCGGCGCACTCACGGCGCAGGCGCTGAATATATGGAGCGTCCATTCCGATCAGATCAAGTCCGATCATCAAAGCACGGCGGGAACCGTCGTCCATGCAGAGTACGCT
>CAYRPP010000020.1:0-13523 GCA_964426115.1 uncultured Lentisphaerales bacterium
TCAAGGGCGAGACCGATGTCATCGTCTGCGACGGCTTCGTCGGCAATGTCGTGCTAAAGACCACCGAGAGCGTGGCCCATGCCATCGGCTCCTGGATGAAGGAGGAGTTTTTCCGCCATCCCGTGCGCATGCTGGGCGCCGTCCTGCTCAAGGGCGCGCTCAAGGCCATGAAGCGCCGCATGGATCCGGAGCTCTACGGCGGTGCCGTGCTTCTGGGCGTACCGGGCGTCTGCATCGTCACCCACGGGGCCTCGAGCCACCGCGCCATCTTCAACGCCATCCGCGTCGGCGCCGCGGCGATCGCCAACGACATGGGCCAGATCATCGCGGAACAGATCGGCGCCTGCCAGCATTCATGATCTTCCTAGACGCTCATCTGCACCTCTACCCCGCCTACAACCGCGACCAGCTCCTTGACGCCCTCGCCGCCCGGGCACAGCACCTGACGCCGCGGGCCTCCGCCACGGTTGGATTTCTCATGCTACGCGAGGGCCAGGGCTCCCTCGGCCGCCTGATCGCGGCCACCACGCGTCCGCATCAGCAGTGGCGGCGCGTGCGCGAGCCCGCGCCCGGCACCTGCGTCATGAGCGACGGCGCGCGCGAAATCCTGCTCGTGGCCGCCCGCCAGGTCGCCGCCCGCGAGCGGGTCGAGCTGCTGGGCCTCTTCTCCGAAGCCGACGTGCCCGACGGACTCCCCCTCGCCGAGACCGCCCTCCGCCTGCGCGCGGCGGGCGCCCTGCCGGCGCTTGCCTGGGGCCTCGGCAAATGGCTCCTCGGCCGCGCCCGCACCGTGCGTGAGCTGATCGACGCCGCCGCGGATCCCGGCAGTCTGCTGATAGGCGACAGCGCCCTGCGGCCCACCTTCTGGGGCGAACCGCGCCTCATGCGCCTCGCCCGCGGCAAGGGACTGCGCGTGCTCCACGGCTCCGATCCCCTGCCCCGTCCCGGCGAAGAGTCCGGCGCCGGCCAGTACGCCTCGCTCGTCGAGACCGACCTCGGCGGCGGCGACCCCGCCGCCGACCTGCGGCAGCGGCTCCTCGACCCCGCCGTCGCCATCACCCCCGTCGGCCGCCGCCATAACCTGCGCGAAACCCTCGCCCGCCTCGGGTGACCGCCATGTACCCAGCCACGCCACGCGTGATCCTGCTGACCGGCGACGGCAAGGGCAAGACGACCTCCGCGCTCGGCATGGTGCTGCGCGCCGCCGGGCACGGCCTGAAAGTGGCCCTCGTCCACTTCATCAAGAACCGCGAGACGGGCGAAACCCGCGCCTTGGCGCGCTTTCCCGAGGTCGAAGTCCTCTTCTGCGGCCGCGGCTTCGTGCGCGCCCCCTCCCCCGCGCAACTCGCGCGCCACCGCGCCGCGGCGCGGCGCGGCCTGGCGCTCGCGCGCGAACGCCTGCAAGCGCCGGAGCCCGCCATGGTCGTCCTCGACGAGATCTGCGGCGCCGTGGCCCTCGGACTGCTCGATGCGCAGGACGTGGCCGAGGCTGTCCGGAGCGCGCCACCGGGCAAGATCGTCATCCTCACGGGCCGGCAGGCCGCCCCCGGACTGCTCGCACTGGCCGACACGGTCAGCGAGATCGCCTGCGTGCGCCACGGCCTGGAAGCGGGCTGGTCCGCGCAGCCGGGAGTCGAGTGGTGAACACCCCCGCGCGGCAGGCGGAGCTGCTGGCCCCGGCCGGCTCCTTCGAGGCCGCCTGCGCGGCCCTGCAGTACGGCGCCGATGCCGTCTACCTCGGCCTCGCGCGCCACTCGGCGCGCGCGGAGGCCGTCAACCTCGACACCGCGGCCCTCGGCCGCCTTGTGCGGTACGCCCACCGGCTTGCGCCGCGCCGCTCGGTCTACCTCACGGTCAACACGCTCGTCCGCGACGACGAGCTACCCTCGCTGCTCGACACGCTGGCCGCGGGCGCCGAGGCCGGCGTCGACGGCCTCATCGTCCAGGATCTGGCCGCCGTCCGCCTATCGCGCCGCTGCTTCCCGCGCCTGCCGCTGCACGCCAGCACCCAGATGGCGGTCCACAGCATCGAAGGCGTCCGGGCCCTCGGCGAGCTCGGCTTCACGCGCGTCGTGCTGGCGCGCGAGCTCGCTCTCGCGGAGATCGCCGCGATCGCGCGTCAGACCCCGCTCGAGATCGAGGTCTTCGTCCACGGCGCGCTCTGCTACGCCTACAGCGGCCTCTGCCTCTTCTCCGCCCTGCAAGCGGGACGCAGCGGCAACCGCGGCCAGTGCGCCTACTGCTGCCGCGAGCGCTTCGCGCCCGCGGAGACGGCGGGACCTGCGGGCTACCCCTTCTCCATGCGCGACCTGGCGCTGCTCGACCGCCTCGACGACCTCCGCCGCGCCGGCGTTGCCAGCCTCAAGATCGAGGGGCGCATGAAGAGCCCGCTCTACGTCGCGGCCGTCACCGACGTCTACCGCCGCCGCCTCGACGGCGCGCTGCCCGATGCGCAGGCTGCCGCGGCCATCGCCGACCTGCAGACGATATTCAGCCGGCCCTGGACGCAACTGCACCTCGACGGCCCGCAACCGCCGGAACAAGTGATCGACGCCCTGGCAGTCGGCCACCGCGGCACGCCGGTCGGCACGGTGGCCGCCGTGCGCCGCGACCGCGGCGCGCCGACCCGCTGGCTCGTGCTCGTCACGACTCGCGCCCTGGAACGGCACGACGGCCTGCAGATCGAGCTGCCGACAGGCGGACGTCCCTTCGGCTTCGGCATCGCCCAGATGCGCCTGGCCGGCCGCGACCGCCTGGAGGTGACCATACCGTCCGGCAGCCGCGTCGAGATCGCCCTGCCGGACGACGCCCCGCCGCTGCCCGTCGGCGCACCCGTCTTCTGCTCCGCCTCGCAGGCCGTACAACGGCGCTATGCGCTGCGGCTGCCGCGCGAGCAGGCGTGCCGCGCGACCGAACCGCTGCAGATCGCGGTGACGCTCGCCGCGGGCGGCGTGACCGTCACGGGCACGCCCGCGGCCTGGCCCGAGCTCAAGGTGACACTGGAGGCGGCGCAGCCGCTCGGGCCCGCCCGCCAGCCGGAACAGACCCCTGCCGCGGTGCGCAAGGCCTTCGAGCGTCTGGGCGAGAGCCAGTGGGAACTGACGGCCCTCACGCTCGACGATCCCGGCGGGCATTACGCGCCCCCCTCGCTGCTCAATAACCTGAGACGACAGTTGCTGGAACAACTCGACAGCAGGCTCACGGTCCAGCGCGCCGCGGAGCGGGCGGCGCAGCAGGCGATCCTGTCCGCCGAACTGGGCCCGCTTCCCGCACCGGCGCCCGTGCCGGCCTGGCGCGTCTCGGTGAAGGTTCCGCTTGCGGCGCCACCCGCACGGTTCGAGGGTGCCAGCGAACTGGTGCTGGCGCTGCGCGTGACCGACTGCGCCGGGGAACTCGAGACCATGGGCGAGGCCTGGCAGGCGGCGATGCCGGACGTTCCAATCCGCTGGGCTCTGCCGTGGATTGTCCGTGACGACACGGAGGCGCGCACCGTCGAGGCAGCGGCAGGGCGGCTGCTGGCCCGCGGCTGGCGCCGCTGGGAATGCGGCGGGCTCGCGGCCTGGCATCTGCTGCGGCGCCTCGGCGCGGAGCCGATGTCGCTGACGGCCGACGGCGCCCTTTACGGGCTCAACCGACTCGCCTGCCGGCAACTGGCCGACCTCGGGTTCGAAGGGGTTGTCGCGCCGGCCGAGGCGGATGCCGCCGCGCTTTCAGCGCTGGCGGCCCAGGCGTCGCCGCGCCTGATCGTCCCGGTATACCAGCGCCCGCCGCTCTTCATCTCCGCGACGCGGCCCGTCGTGCCGTCGGGCGGAAGCGTTGGAAGCTTCGGGCTGCTCGATCGCCGCGGACGGCGTTTCGAGGTCGCCGAAGAGGATGGGCGCTGGATCACGCGCGCGGCCGAGCCGCTGCTGCGGCTGGAACTGCTGCCGTCCCTGCGCGCGGCGGGCCTGACAGAGGCGCGCGTCGATCTGACGGGCGATCCGCCCGGCGCCGCCGCGACCGTCTGGGCGAGCGCAGCTTGGTGCTAGGCTAGCGCCATCCGGCACTCGCGAAACGCATCAAAAAGCGAGCGCGATCAGGAACGCTGCAGGAGACAACACAGATATTCCACCGACGATCCGGGCGGGATAGTGCCTGAGGTTTCCGGTGACAAGCGGGACGCCAAGCGCCGTGGCCGCTTCGAGGAAAATGATGTCATCGGGGTCGGGCAGGGGCGCTGGAAGCGAACACGGGGCATACGGCGCAGGCAGGGCGAGCGCCCGGAACGCATCCAGCAGGAGCCGGACATAGCCGGGAGACCTATGGATTCCGGACATGGGATTCTGCTATAGTGTTTACATGAAACGTCCCGCGCGACCTAACCTCCACCTGTTCCTGCTCCTGCTCCTGGCCGCCGCGTTCACGCTCCGTGCGCAGACCAACATCTTCGTCATGCCGGAACGCTTCCCGCGGCATGCGCTGCTGGCGCAGACCTTCCGCAACCAGTTGCGGCAGGAGGACTACCGCGCCATGGAACGTACCTGCCGGGAGGGCGTCGACCTGTTGCCGGATGACCCGACCTGGCGCTACAACCTCGCCTGCACGCTGGCCCGCCAGTCGCGGCAGCCGGAGGCGCTGGACGAACTCGATCGGGCGGTGGAGCTCGGCTTCCGCGACACGCGCGCCATCGCCGCCGACGGCGATTTGGCCACGCTCCGCCGCCTGGAGCGCTTCAGCCAGATCCTGGACCGGGCGCGCCGCCTGGGCAACCAGCCGCCGACCGGACGACCCGCCACCGCGCCGCTTCTGGCCACGGGCCAGGCGCCGGTCACCATCTCGAACACCACATGGAACCTGGATCTAGGCCAGTTCCAGACCTACTTCACTTTCCCGCCGCGCGCGCCGCTGACCACCAACCGCATGGTCCGGTTGCCGGGCCCGGCCGGCGACGCCATCCGCGCCTGGCAGGCCGAGGGCACGGCCGCCGGCCATGCGGGAGACCTCTACGACAACCGTGACGATGGCCATTCCCGGCTGGATCTCGATCATTTTCCGGAACTGACGCCGGTCGTCTATTCGGATCCGGCGCGCCAGGCGCGTGTCCACACGGGTCTCTCCCTTTTCACGTTCATGGGCACCCCGGTGCTAGGCAACTCCTCGACCGCCATCCGCGACGGTCTCTTCTGGCGCAGCCTCGGACGGCACGCCTACTGCGACGGACGCGCCACCCTCCTCCTCTCGCTGCAGTACTTCCGCAATCAGCACTACGTCTATCCCCAGCACCGCGACTACGCAGCCGCAGCCGAGGGCGACACCTTTCCCGCCGCCACGCCCTACCTGACCCTGGCGCCGGGCTCCTCCTTCACCGACCTTCCGCTGGTCGAGGCCTTCGCCGCCGCCCAGGCCGCCCTGCGCCCCGAGGTCAAGGAGGCGCTGGTCCGCGGCGGCATGCTCGTGCCGGCGCTGCAGATGCTGCTCCGCGCGAGCCAGTGCGAGGTGCGGGAACGCGGCGACTATCTGACGCGCAAGGCGCACCCCGTCGTCTTCGACGGCGCGGGCACCGATCTGCTGCGCATGGTGAACCTGGCGCACGACCTGACGACCAACAGCCTGCCGCCCGTGGCGCTCCTGCGCACGATCGAGGATACCCGCGCCGTGCCGGGACGCGACTTCTTCGACCTGGCCGGCAGCGAGGTGCTCTTCGAATCGCCCGCCGCCATCGCGCGCGTCGTCCGGGGCATGGCCTACACGCGCCGGATCAGCGTCGACGGACGCGCCTCGCGCAACCCGATGCCCTCCCACCTCAAGGCCCACTGGGTGCTGCTGCAGGGCGATCCCGGCAAGGTGCGGATCACGCCCCGGGCAGGCGAACCGCTGGTCGCGGACATCGAGGTGGACTACCACGGCGGCGGCTTCCAGGCCGCAACCAACAGCCCCATGCGCACCTCGCGCGTGGAGATCGCGCTGATCGTCGATAACGGCGCCCACTTCTCCCCGCCGGCGTACGTGACCTTCTGCTACCTGAACAACGAGCTGCGGACGTATGCCGCGGACGGACGCATCCTGGCCGTGGACTACCGCGGCGCCGCCGCGCGCTACACCGATCCCGCGCTCTCGCTGCCCAAGCGGTGGATCGACGTCTACCTCTACGATGCCCGCAACCGGCTCACCGGCTGGACGCGCAACCGCGGCGACGCCTCGGAGGGCTTCACGCCCGACGGCGCCCGCGTCCTGACGCGCGACGCGCGCGGCCGCGCCCTGACGGCGCAGGCCGTCACCTACCTGCGCCGCGAGGGCCGCGACGACACGGGCCGTCCCACTCTGGAACTCGTCCAGGACGACACCAACCGGGTGCGCCGCTACCGCTACGCGTCCGACGAAGACACCCTTGGAGAGCCCGTGGATGAAAGGCCGATAATCCAACCATGAACAAGAACATCCTGTGCATCGGGGCCGGCTATGTCGGCGGCCCCACCATGGCCATGATCGCCGCCAGGTGCCCTGGCCGGCAGGTCACGGTCGTCGACATCAACGCCGAGCGCATCGCCGCCTGGAACAGCGACCGGCTGCCGATCTACGAGCCGGGCCTGCTGGAGGTGGTCAGGTCGTGCCGCGGGCGCAACCTCTTCTTCTCGACCGATGTCGAGCGCGGCATCCGGGAGTGCGACATCATCTTCGTCAGCGTCAACACTCCTACCAAGACCTTCGGGCAGGGAGCCGGCTGCGCCGCCGATCTGCAGTACTGGGAGCAGACCGCGCGCCAGATCAAGCGCTGCGCCGCGGGCGACAAGATCGTCGTCGAGAAGAGCACGCTGCCGGTGCGCACCGCGGCGGCCATGATGCGCATTTTGGGCTCGGGCGACGCCCGCGTGCATTTCGAGGTGCTCTCCAATCCCGAGTTCCTGGCCGAGGGCACGGCCATCGCCGACCTCGGCAATCCCGACCGTGTGCTGATCGGCGGCAACGACACTCCCGCCGGACGCGCCGCCGTCGCGGAACTGGTCGCGCTATATTCCGCATGGGTGCCGCGCGAGCGCATCCTGACGGCCAACGTCTGGTCCAGCGAGCTATCCAAGCTGGCGGCCAACGCCTTCCTGGCGCAGCGGGTCAGCTCGATCAACGCCATCAGCGAGATCTGCGAGGCGACCGAGGCCGACGTAACCGAGGTCGCGCGCGCGATCGGCATGGACTCGCGCATCGGCGCCAAATTTCTCAAGGCGGGCGTGGGATTCGGCGGCTCGTGCTTCAAGAAGGACATCCTCAACCTCGTCTACCTCTGCGAGAGCTACGGCCTGAAGGCCGCGGCCGACTACTGGCGCCAGGTGGTGGACTTCAACAACCATCAGCAGGAACGCTTTGTCGCGCGCATGCTCAAGGCCATGTTCAACACCGTCGCGGGCAAGCGCATCGCGCTGCTGGGCTTCGCCTTCAAGGCCGACACCGGCGACACGCGCGAGTCGCCGGCCATCCAGATCGCCCGCCTGCTGGTGGAGGAGCGCGCCATCGTCGTGATCTCCGACCCGGAGGCTCTCGACAACGCCAGGCGCGAACTGGCCGGCGCGGGCGGCCATGTCATTTTCGAGCCCGACCCCGTCCGCGCCGCCGCGGGTGCCGACGCGCTGGCGCTGCTGACGGACTGGCGCCACTACCGCGATCTGGATTTCGCCTTGATCCACGCGAGAATGCGCCAGCCCGCCTTCATCTTCGACGGACGCAACGCGCTGGACCACGCGGCCCTGTTCGCCCTGGGCTTCAACGTCTACGCCGTCGGCAAGCCGGCGAGAACTCACGACTAGCGGATCTTGACGAGTATCACGAAGAGCGCCGGGGTCAGGAAGGCCTGCACGAGGACGAAGCGCAGCAGCACCTCGGCGTTGGACCACTTCATGTTCTTGCGGCAGTGGTCGTGCAGCGGGAAGCGGTAGCGGTGCAGGGCGCGGACGAGCACGTGCTGGTGCGCCGCAGCCTCGGGCGTGAGGCGGCTCGGCGGGGTCGTGTCGAACCCGATGCGCTTGAGGAGCCGCAGCAGCAGCATCTTGAGCATGCCGGTGCCGCCGTTGACCAGCACCACCGGGGCCACGACGATGACCAGGAAGGGATTTCCCGCCGCCAGCACCGCGATGCCTACCAGCAGCCCCAGCATGCGCGAGCCCGCGTCGCCCATCAGCACCCGGCTCGGCTCGGCGTTGTGCCAGAGGTAGCCGGCCAGACCGCCCGCCACCGTGGCGGTGAGGATCGCCCAGCGCGCGCTGTTGGCGTAGTGCGGCAGCAGCAGGTAGCGCGCGACCGGCAGGTAGCCCACGACGCCGTAGAGCAGGGCGGCCAGCGAGAAGAGCGAGATCAGCGTCAGCGCCCCGGCCAGGCCGTCGACGCCGTCGCAGCAGTTGGTCGCGTTCATCGTGAACCAGAGCATGGCCGCCGCGCCGGGAATGTAGATCCAGGGAGCGACGGTCATGGTGCTCTTCATCACGGGCAGCCAGATCGTGACCGGATGGCCCTGGCAGAGGCAGAAGGCGGCCATCAGAGCCACCAGGGCGTCGAGCAGCCCCTTCTTCAGCTCGCCCCAGGGCGCGCGGCTGGAATCGTCGAGATAGCCGAAGAACATCGCCAGATAAAGACATACGACAATGCCCAGAATGGCCGGATCGGGCGGCACCACGAGCAGGATCACGGGCAGCAGCAGCAGGCTGATCGCCAGACCGGCCCCCGTCGGCTTGCCCGCCGCCTTGCAGCCCCCGTCGGCCGCCAGCGCCTTGCCCTTGTCCCGCGGCAGCAGCCTCCAGAGCCGCGGTAGACGGCTCCAGACCAGCAGGCCGCCCAGCAGCGTGCCCATGGCCATCAGAATCAGGTGGGAGTTGAGCAGGCGCAGCGGTCCCCAGGCCTCGCCGAACCATTTGCCGATTAAAAAGAGCATCTGGAATTTTCCTTGTCAGGAAGTGTAAGGCGGCTGCCGTCAAAGCAGGATGCGGACGCCCGCGATGGCCCGCAGCGACTGGTCGAGGCGCAGATGGTCCGCCCGGCAATCCAGGTGTACCGCGACCTGCAGCGACTGGTAGCGCCCACCCGCCGAGGCGCGTCCCGCCTGCAGCGGGCTCGCGACCGCGAAATCCTCCAGCAGTGTCGCGATGGCCTGCGGCGCCTGGCTGCCGGCGGCGACGATGATCCGGAAATGGTGCGTGGCCGGGTAGACGGCGGCCTCGTCGATCGCGAAGTTCGGCATGGGCGCCCCATTCACTCCTGGAAGCGGATGCTGCCCGAACGCGCATGCGCGTCGAGTCCCTCGACGGCGCCGAAGGTCTCGATGATCTCAAGCGCGTCGCGCAGGTCGTTGCGGGCATACTCGACCAGGCTGGTCCGCCGCCGGAAATCCTCCACCGTCAGCCCCGAGAAGCAGCGCGCGGCGCCGCCGGTCGGCAGCACATGGCTGGGGCCGGCGGCGAAGTCTCCGGCCGGCTCGGGCGTCCAGGGACCGACAAAAATGGCACCGGCCGCCGTGAGCGCAGGAAGGAAGCGCCGCGGCCGCGACACCATCAGCTCGAGGTGCTCGGGGGCGAAGCGGTTGCAAAGCTCGGCGCCCTGATCGAGCGTCGGCACGACCACCAGCAGCAGTCCTGTCTCCAGGATGGGACTAATGCGGGCGGCACGGCTAAGTCGCGGCGTCTGCCAGGCGATCTGGTCGCTGACCTCCTGCGCCAGTTCGGCGCTGTCCGTGACCAGCAGCGCCCTCTCGTGTCCCGTACCGTGTTCGAGCTGCGAAAGCAGGTCGGCCGCGACCCAGCCGGGCTTCGCCGTCTTGTCGGCCAGCACCGCGATCTCGCTCGGTCCGGCGACCAGGTCGAGAGCCACGTGGCCGTATACCTGCCGCTTGGCGGCAGTGACAAAGGCCCCCCCTGGGCCGACGATTTTCTGGACGGGGCGCACCGACTGCGTCCCGAAGGCCATCAGGCCGATGGCCTGGATGCCGCCGACTCGGTAGACCTCGGTGGCGCCGGCCACCCGCAGCGCGTGCAGCAGGACGGGATCGACGCCGCGATCCTTGCCGCAGGGCGTGCAGGCGACGATCTCGCGCACGCCGGCGACCTTGGCCAGCGTGGCGGTCATGATGGCCGTCGAGGCCAGCGGCGCGGCCCCGCCGGGGATGTAGACCCCGACACGCTCCAGAGGCAGGAAACGCTCGCCTAGCCGTCCCCCGTGCCGCGTGGTGATCTGCCAGTCCTTGCGCAGCCCGGCCTTGGCGAACGCCGCCACGCGGCGGTGCGCCTCGCGCACCACACGCCGCACCGCCGGGGTGACCTGGCGCGAGGCCGCCGCCAGTTGCACCGCCGTGACCGGCATCTCGGATGGCTTCAGGACGACGCCGTCGAAACGCTCGGTCGCCGACAACACGGCGGCGTCGCCGCGGGCGCGGATGTCGGCCAACACGGTTGCCGCGGCCGACTCCGCGGCCGGATCGAAGGCCGGGCGCCTCAGGAAGGCGTCGATGGCCGCGGACGATCTGCGGATGGACCAGTAGACAATCGGGATCGGCATGGAGAGCTCGCGTGCTGAGAACAAGGCAGTAAAACGAGCTTACCAGTTTGTCTCACTGCTGGCAAGGTTGCGGAATATCTGTGTGCCGGCGCCATCGTGGAGATGGGGCGGGGGCAGGCAAAGGATCTGGTCTTCACGCTGGACGCGCGCGAGCCAAAATCGTAGGCGGGCTGGGGATTTCGCGCATCTCCGGAACCGCACCGGCCGGCAACCCCGCTTCCAGCATCTGTGCCGCCGGACCGAGGGCTTCGACCAGGTCGCGGGCTATGAGCGTCAGTTCGCCGCCGCGCCAGGCGGCCAGGTCGCCGGCTGTGGCGTGGAGCCAGACGCCCAGACGCGCCGCCGCCCAGGCGTCGAGTCCCTGTCCCCATAGGGCGCCGATCACGCCCGCAAGCACATCGCCGCTGCCGCCCGTGGCCATGCCGGGATTGCCGGCCAGGTTCATTTGCGGCCGCCGTCCGGGGGCTCCGACGAGTGTGGCGCAGCCCTTGAGCACGATCACGGCGCCGGTGGCGTCGGCCAGTTGCCGCACCGCCGCCGGACGGTCCGCCTGGATGGCGGCGGCCGTGGTGCCGAGGAGGCGCGCGGCCTCGCCGGGGTGCGGCGTCAGGATGACGCCCGCCGGACGGTCGAAAGGCCTGAGCGGACGCTCCAGGGCCAGGAGGTTTAGTGCGTCGGCATCCAGCAGCAGCCGCCGCGGCGCCGCGTCCAGCAGCGCCGCGACCACGGCGCGCGGCCCCGCGCCGGTGCCGAGCCCGGGGCCCGCCACCAGCGTGTCGAAGGCCCCGAGGCCGGGACGCCACTGGCGCAAGGCCTGAAGGTCGAGCTCGCCGCGCGGACAAGGCAGCGCATGCGCCATGGCCTCGGGCGCCAGGGCCGCGATCGGGCCGGCGGCGCAAGCCGGCAGCACGGCGCTGACGAGTCCCGCCCCGGAGCGCAGGGCGGCCAGCGCCGCCAGCGCGGGCGCGCCTGCAAAACCCTCCGAACCACCGACGACCAGCAGGTGGCCGTAGTGGCCCTTGTGGCTGTCGCGCGGGCGGCGCGGCAGGCTCAGATCCGCGTCGGCGTGGGAGAGGAAATCGCAGGGCTCGTCGTCGTCTGGCTCGGGCGCGGCTGGTGGCAGGCCGAGATCCACGGTCTCGACGCGTCCGAGCAGCGGCCAGGCCGCGGGATACTGGAATCCGAGCTTGGGTGTGTCGAAGGTGACGGTCAGGTCGGCCGCCACCGCGGCGCCCTCGGCGCGCCCGGTGTCGGCCTCCATGCCCGAGGGGAGGTCGGCGGCGACGACGGCGGCCAGCCCGGCGGCGCGCCGCAGCCAGAGGATCGCCTCGCGTACCGTGCCCGCCGCCGCGCCACGCGCGCCGGTGCCGAGCAGGCCGTCGATGACGGCCGCCCGCGGCGGCAGGAGTTCCTCGGGGCGCATGGCGCGCCAACGCGCCTCGTCCGCGACCACTTCCGCGCGGGCGCCGGGGACGTCGGCCACGTAGCGTTCCCAGGCATGGCGGGCGGCCCCCTGGAGGGCTTCCGGCGCGCATGTCAGCAGCACGGGAGAGCGCACGCCCCAGGTTTCGAGCAGGCGCGCGGCGACGAGCGCATCGCCCCCGTTGTTGCCCTTGCCGGCCACGGCCGCGGCGGTCGTGCCGCCGCGGGCCGCGAGCAGGCGGATGACGGCCCGCGCAAGTCCGTTGCCGGCCCGTTCCATGAGCGCCTCGGCGGGAGTGCCGAGGGCCATGGCCTCGGCCTCCCGGCGGCGGATCTCATGCACGGGGAGGAATCTCATGGGCGTTGCGTCCGCAGGGCGGCGGCCATGGCGTCGAGCATCGCGCGCGTGGCGGCCTCGAGGCCGACGAAGACGGCGTGGCAGACGATGCTGTGGCCGATGTTGAGCGTGTGCATGCCGGGGATGCGGCAGATGGGCGCGACATTGTCGAGCGTCAGGCCATGGCCGGCGTTGACCACGAGGCCTGCGGCCTGCGCCAGCCGGGCGGCCTCGGCCAGACGCTCCAGCTCGTCCTGCGCCGCGGCGCCCGAAAGGCGGCAGTAGGCGCCGGTGTGCAGCTCGATGTGCGTGGCGCCCAGGGCGGCGGCGGCCTCGATCTGCCGCGGCTCGGGATCGATGAAGAGGCTGACCTCGGCCCCAACCTGCTGCAGGGCGCGGATCGTCGGCGCGAGCGCCTGGCGCTGGCCGGCCGCGTCGAGCCCCCCTTCGGTGGTCAGCTCCTGGCGGCGTTCAGGCACGAGGCACACCTCATGGGGCCGGACCTCGAGGGCGCGGGCGACGACATCGGGGGCGTTGGCCATCTCCATGTTGAGGCGCGTGGAGATGCCCGCGCGCAGCCGGATTATGTCCTCGTCCTGGATGTGACGGCGGTCCTCGCGCAGGTGCGCCGTGATGCCGTCGGCACCGGCGCGTTCGCAGGCCAGTGCGGCCTCCAGGATGTCCGGATAGCCGGCGCGACGCGCCTGGCGCAGGGTGGCTACATGGTCGATGTTGACGCCGAGCCTGAGGGTTGAGTTCACCGTGTTTCTGTCTCCTCGGAACGCCGGGTATTGTTCATCTTCTCCAGGAAGGCCTGGAAGTGCGGTAGACGCAGGCGCAGGGTCAGCTTGACCGGCAGTCGGCCCAGCAGGGGACGGAGCGCCTCCATCATCTGCCCTGAAGCGACCTCGATCTCGCGCGGCCGGCTTCCAGCGTGGATGCAGAGGTCGAGAAACCGTCCCGGCACGGAGCGCCACATGGCGGCCAGGCCTTCGACGGGCATGATTACGTCGGCGCCGACGCACTTGCCGTTGCGGCTGTCGCAGGCGGCCATCAGGTAGGTGGTGCGGAGGCGCTCTCCGGCGCGGCCGACAGTGGCGCCGGAGAGGGCCAGGTCAAACTGGACGCACTCGGGATCCGGCGGCAGGGCGGCCACCTGCGCCAGCTTGTCGGGGTCGGGCGGCACGGGATGCTCGAACTCCGAGGCGGGCGGCACGGGATGCCACTCCTCCTGCCAGTGCCCGGCGGCATCGGG
>CAYRPP010000021.1:0-13447 GCA_964426115.1 uncultured Lentisphaerales bacterium
GGCCGCGATGCGGGTGTCGCGGTAGCGCGTCAGCTCGGCGGCGCGCTCCGCGGCGACGATCGCCTGCGCCGGATTCCGAACCGGCGGCTTGCCGCGCCCGAGGCAGACCGCCAGGCCGATCAACGTTTCGGGATCGTTGGCGCGGTGTTCGAGCAGCTGCCGGTACTGCTCCAGCGCCTCGGACTCGTGGCCGGCCGCGAAGGCCGCCTCGGCCAGGGCGAGCCGGCACTCGCGCGCGTCTGGCGCGTCCGCCACGGCGCGCAGGAGATGTAGGTAGGCCGATTCCGCGCGCCCCAGCCCGCGGTCGGCCATCGCCGCGCCGTAGTGCGCGCTGGCGCGCTCGGGCAGCACCGCGAGCACATCGCCATAGAGACGGACGGCGCCGGCGTAATCGCCACGCGCCAGGGCATAGGCGCCCTCCTGTTCCATGGCCAGCAGCAGGCGGTTCAGGAAGGCGTCGCCGGCGTTCAGCCGGGCGGCGGCCCGCGCCTGCCGCACCGCTTCGGCGCGCGTGGCCGCGGCCGGACTCACGCGCATCTCCATCACGGCGGCCCGCGCCGCCATCTGGCGCACCGTCCGCGCCTGGAGCGCCTCGAAGAGGCCGGGGTCGAGACGCCCCGGCTTCAGAATGTCGAGCCGCCAGGCGCGTGCCGTCTCGATGGCTGCCAGCGTCTTCATATTTACTTCCGGCGTCCAGCGCCCGCGCGCCGTCTCCCAGGCCAGCCCCCAGGCGGCGGCACCGCCGCGCGCCGCCGGCTCCGGCGCCAGGAAGCGCGCCACGCCCGACGGCGTCATCACCAGGCAGGCCAGCAGGTCGGGCAGTGCCAGCACGCCGACCCGCGCCAGCGAACGCATGACCTTGCGCTGCTCGAGCCGCGCCAGCAACTGCCCGGCATCGGAAGCCGCCCCGCCCGCCGCGCCGACCAGCAGCAGGCGGTTGAACTGCGGCGACCACACCTGCATGTCGGGGAAGACGGCGGAAAAGCCGCCGACGATCCGGCGCGCCTGCTCCGGCGCGAGATGCTGCAAGTCGAGCGTCGCGCAGAGGATGCCGTTAGTCGCCAGCGCTCGGCGGCAGTCGGCGAAATAGCTTCGTGTCAGCGCCCGCGCCCCCTCCAGGCTCCAGGGGGGGCCGGTGCGCGAGACGATGACATCGTAGCGCCCCTCCCTCCGGCGGAGCAGCGCCTGCGGATCGCCGGCGCTGAAGCTCACACGCGGATCGCCGAGCACGGACGCGCGTTCGCCGCCATCGGCCAGCAACGGACGGATTGCGCCCAGCGCCGTGCGTCCACCGCCCAGGCAGGCGATGCTCTCCAGCGGATGATCGGCGGCGGCGGCGAGATCCTCGCCGTCTACTTCGCCGAGCAACGCCAGGCGGCGGGGCAGCGGATGGAGCAACAGGGGTGTGTGCACCGCGAGGACGGCGGCCGGCAGGTCGCCCGGCTGGGCAAAGCGGCGTTCGCCGTCGCGGCAGAGCAGATAGCCGCCTTCCGGGAAGCGTCGCAGGGTTAGCGAGTGATGTCCGTCGTCATGATGCGCCACGATGGTTCCGGGCAGTCGGGCCAACGCGCCCTGCGTGGCCAGCCAGCAGCCGACGGGATGTTCCGACATCAGGGGCGGGCGGCCGCGCAGGAGCAGGAGATAGCCGAGCGCCGCCAGCAAGGGCAGCGCGCCTGCCGCCCAGGCGAGGCGCGGACGATCCGCCCGCCGCGCGCCCGCCGCGGCCGCGGCTGTCAGCGCGGCCGTCAGCGCGGCCGCGCGCAGCACGCCTTCCACGCCCCAGGCCGCGGGCAGCAGGCGGGCGGCGAGACCGCCGGCCAGCAGGCCGCCCGCCAGCGCGGCGGCGATCCGGCGCCCGGCCGGCCCGGCGCACAGCAGGCTTCCGCCGCACCCGGCCAGAAGGCCGGCCGGCAGCAGCACGCGTCCCAGCATCCCCGCCTGCCACCAGAGAAAGCGCCCCCAGCCGGGGAACTTTCCGCGGAAGGACTCCAGCCCCGAGGCGATCATCCCCGGCATGAGCAGCGGCGCGCACGCCAGCCACACGGCCAGCACGGACAGCACGGCGGCCGCCGCCGCGGACGACGGCACGTCGCGCCCGCGCGCCAGGCGGCGTCCCGCCGCGAAGCCGGCCGCGAGCGCCGGCAGGAGCAGACACGGCGCGAGCACGGCGCCGCGCGGCGTGCCGTCGCACCAGAAGGGTATGAGCCGCGCCATGGCGGCCGCGAAGAGTCCGAGCGCCGCGCCGCCACATGTGGCCAGAACGTACGAAGGGGTGATTTTCATGTAATCGGTTTGCCGCGGGGAGTGCGAGAAGGGCGCATGGGGGCCGATGGCCTTGCGTCCGGGAGGCTTTTGGGAAACGCCGGATTATACCCTGTCGCGAGCCCTGTCGCGAGCCTTGTCGAAAGCGGGAGAGAATAACGCTCAACACTGAACGCCTAACGTTTAACGAGGGCGTCGGCCGGTTGTTGTCAAACCCGCTACTTCTTCGCGTCCAGTTCCTTCTTCACCAGACGGGACGCGTTCTCCCAGATGTCGCCCTTCATGTGTCCATCGCGCTTCTTCAGCTCCTCAATCTGTTCGAGCGTGCTCTTGAGGTCGTCGGCGGCATGGAAGGAACGCGCATACTTCAGGAGATCTTCTCCCCCGAGGCTCTTTGAGTAAAGACCATAGCACTTGATGGCGTCGGGATAATTTCCGCGGGCGTAGGCGATCTGTCCGAGAACTCTCGCGGCATAAAGATTGGTCTCGCTGTTGCGGTGTGTGGCGATATAGCGTTTGACACTGCTCTCGGCCGCTTCGTAATCCTTGCGGATCATGGCGATTTCCACGAGGCGCTCGAGACAGCGGGTATCATTCGGTTGTATTGCCAGGACGACATTGTAGGCGGCCGCGGCCTTGTCGAGGCAAACGGGATCGCGCGCGCTGTAGTAGCGGTGCGACCGTTCCATGTAATGGTTGCCGAGCCGGCCCGACCAGTGGGCCCGCGACTGCATGTTGGTCGTCGCGGCGCGGTCGAGAAGCAATTGTTCGACTTCATCATGGCGGAACATTTTACTGAGAGTGTGGAGCTTGTAATCCAAGAAGGTGTCCTTGTTTTTTACGGCCTCGTCGGCGAGCGCCTTGTCGCAGACCTCGAGACGGTGCTCGTTGGAGTACATCGGATCGAGCATGGAGCCGCCCTTCTGGAGGACATTCCACAGTTGCCCATAGTATTTTGCGCGAAGTTCCGGAACCGGGCCCGCGATTTTCCAGCCCTCCTTCTCGTAGCTATAATTTTCAATCAGTCCCAGAGCGGCAATCTCCGCCACGAAGCCCAGCTTGTTCTCGGGGGTGAGATCGGCGATGTTCAAGACATCGAGGAGGGCCTTCCTGGGCTTCTCGGTGTCGTCGTCGAGCGCGGCAAAATAGTCGAACTTGGCGCGGGCGAAAGCCACGTTGGCCTTGAGAACCGGCTTGTCGGCGGCCTGGCCGGCGAGATCGAGCCACTTCTTGATCTGATCGAAATATCGCGGTTGCATAGGATTGGTGCGGCCGCGGATTATGCTAAGGTAGACCTCAGTGAGGGTTTTGGAGTCGGGACGCCCCTTTTCGACAGGGAGCTGCATGAGCTCGACCGCGTGCGTCGCGTTCGACTCGAACGCGATTGGGTCCTTATTGAACTGCCCCTCCGCCAGTCGCCAGCAGATTCCGTTGATTTCCTGGTTGTTACGATTGACGAGCTGCCGCAGCTCCTGGGCGGCCTTGCGTCCCGCCTCCTCGGCGGCGCGCTTCTTGGATTCGGCGGCCGCAGCGTCGACGGCGGCGTCGGCGAACGATGCGCCCGCGGCCAGCAGCAGCAGGCAACCGACGATTGCGAACTTATAGGACCTGACGTTCATTTTGCAGCTCCCTTACCTACTTCGCCTTAAAAAGCGAGTTTGCCTGGTGCCTGGCGTAGGCGGCCTCGACGTCGTACTCGAAATTGAAGAGCATGTCGGCAGCCCGGCGGTAGAACCGCCACTGCTCCTCCGGGGGCAGCGATCCGAACACCGCCAGGGTGGAGGCGAGGGCCTTGCGCTCGGCCTCCAGCCCGGCGAGCGTGGCGCGGAAATCGGGATCCTCGTTGAAGTTCACGTAGGAGCGCGGCGCGGCAGCGTTCTCCGCGGCGATCCACGCGCGGTTGGTGTAGATGCCGGGCATGCTCCAGCCATTGATACCGTAGCGGAGGTTGCCAAGCGCGCCGTTGAACTGTGCCCAGCCCTTCTCGAGCGTGCGCCGCATGATGCGCGTCTTCTGCTCCGGCGTGAAGTCGGGCCAGCGAATGTAGCCGGCCTGGTTCTGCTGATGCACCACCCCGCCCCAGGTCTGCCCGCCGTTCCAGCGGATCATCGAGAGGCGCCAGAAGTTGTCGCGCTTGTCCGTGAAGGGCAGCCTGTCAAAGAGCCCGGCCCAGTCGAAGGTGAAGCGCACCACCAGGGCGTTGTCCTTGTACGGCGTCGCCGCGTGGGTGATGTGCGGCAGCATCGGCCGGAAGGTCTTGTCCTGCATCAACCAGGAGTATTCGTCGAGCTTGCCGTTCCCGTAAAAGAACATGAAGTGGTGCTCGATCTTCCATGTGTCGGCGTCGCCGGGGAGAAAGAAAAACTCGAGGCTCTGCCAGGGATAGGCGTTGGTCGTGGCCATGTATGTCTTCAGCAGGGGCTCGACACACAGCACGAGCACGGTGAAGCCCTCCTCGTTGCAGGTCACGTTTATGGCCGTGGGCCGCTTGTCGCCGACCTCCTCGCCGCTGGCCGCGGCGCGCTGGACGATCGGGTCGGTCCAGAGCAGGTTGGCCGACGATCCGTACGGGCGGAAGTTGAAGTTCCATGCGCCGGGATCGGACACGAGCAGCTCGCCGGGATCCTGCGGCAGATGGCGCCACTTGGCGTCTATCACGTTCTTCTCGTCCTGCGCCTGGCCGTGGGCCGCAGCGGCATGGAGTACGGTCGCGAGCAGCAGGCCGCGCGCCGCGGCGGTCAGCCGGGCGGATGGCGCGCGTCCCGCAGTCTGCAGACGGGAATCATGGTTCGGTCGTGTTGCCTTCATGGCGTCTTCCTCCCCCGCTTCGCCGCTGCCTGTTCCGCCGGCGGCAGAACGCCGCCGTGGCCCGCGACCATATCCTGCAGCAGGATGATGCGCCCGGCGATGCCGGCGCGCGTCATGTCGAGGTCGCACTTCTTGCCGTCGAGCAGATCGAGCCACAGAAGGGCGCGCCGGGCCTCGCGGCGCAGGGCGATGTCCGCGGCCTCCATGTTGGCGGTGGCGATCTGCTTCAGGCGGGTGGCGTAGCGCAGGTCGTCGTAGGCCTCGCGCAAGCCCTCCCAGGCGATCTTGTAGAGCGGATCGCCGCCGGTGGGATAGCACATGCTGAAGTTGCGGTAGTTGCCGTCGCCGCCCGGATCGTCGGAGAACTCGTTCCACGGGGTGCGGCCGGCGATGAATCCGTGGAGCATGTGGCCGTCAAACCGGCCGGCCTTGTACTGGTCGAAGCCGCAGAGCCGCCGGAAGTGCTCGGGATTCTCGGGGCCCGGGAAGGGATAGGCGTAGTTGATGACCTCGCCGCCGCCGGCGTGCCAGGTGTCGCCGTCGAAGCGCTCGATGGAGGTAGTGGACTGCATGTCCTGGATGGAGGATGACCAGTAGGTGTTGGCGGAAAAACCGTGTGCGAAAACCTTGGCGCCCATGCGCTGCGCGCCCTCGGCGAGTTCGGCCTGGTCGAAGCCGATCTGCGGGAAGGCGCCGGCCTCGGAAAAATAGATGGCGTACGGCACGGCGTCGGGAAGATGCTTCCGGAAAAAATCCCTCTGCGCGAGCGCCGCGCGCATGGTGCAGCGCAGACCGGCATGCTTGTCGGCCGCGGTTAGTTCCCGCTGGGGAACTCCCGGAAAGAAGCTCCGCCAGTCGCCGGGACCATCAAGCCCGAAAATCCTGTCGGGGACGAACCCGGCCTCGAGGGCGAGCTTGATGTATTCCGGCGAATTCCAGACGCCGGTGGTGTGGTTGAGATTGTGGGCGGAGATGTTCTGCATCACGCGCTTCATCCATCCGAACTTCTCCTCCAGGGTTGGAAGACAAGCGGTGAAGCCGAGCCCCGGGAGGGAGTTCATGTGCGAGATGTAGATACGGTCGAGATTGTCGTACGGCGAGGGCTGCCGCGGAAGGTCGAAGGGCAGCACGCAGAGCCGCACCGCGATGGTGCCGACGCCGCCGAAGCTGATTGTGCCGTTGTAGACGCCGGCCGCGGCGTCCCCGGGAACGTGGAACGTGAAGAGGTACTGCTGGTTGCGGCCCGCCTCGTCTATCCGGCAGGGCTGGAGCGTCTTGGCGTCGTAGAGCGGAATACGCTGGTTCATCTGATCCATGTAGCCGCACCAGTCCAAGTGCTTGTATGCGATCGGATCGGAGACGTCGGCGTAGATGCGGCCGGTGGGATAGTCGAGGCGCAGGTAGTTGCGGCGGCGGATCTCATCCACGCGGATGACATCCAGGTCGTTCACGAGCAGGTCCGGGACGAGGTTGCGCTGCCGCCGGTCGCTATGGTACGAGAACCAGCACAGGCCGCCGCGGATCCAGCGCTTGACGTACTTGACGTCGATCTCGGACGCCTTGATGACCTTGCCGCCCGGACCCTTCAGGTCCGACACGGACGCCGCGCCGATGGTCATTGGCGCGAAGGGCACCACGATGGCCGAGCCGTTCTCGTACTCGCCGCGGCAGGCCGCGACGCGCATTTCCGCGGCGATGCCGCCGCTGGCGGGCAGGTCGTAGGGCAGGAAGATCTCCTGGCGCAGCGGCGGCACCACGAAGATGGCCCCCGCGCCGCCCGCCGCGCCGGCGTTCTCCGGCCGGGCGAACTCGCCGGCGATGCGCGCCGCGTTGCCGCACTCGCGGCGGAGGTTCCGGATCTGGGAGATGGTCACCGGCGCCGGATCCGCGGCGAAACCCTCCGCGCGCCGCGCCACGGACTCAATCCATTTCCGCAGCGCGGCGTTGCGGGCCGCCGCCAGCGCGGCGGCCGCCTCGGCCCTGACGGCGGCGCAGGCCTCCGCGATGCGTCCGGGCATCTCGATGACGATGTCCTCGGACTGCAGAGCGCAGTCGTAGAGGCGGAAGTCGCGCACCGCGCCCTTGAAGCCCGTGTCCGCGACTTCGCCGAACACGATATCCGGGAGGTTGAGGTTGTCGTTCTCCCACTGCAGTTTGCCGTCGAGATAGAACGACGCGCGCCACTGCACGCGGCAATACGTGATCCCGATGTGGTGCCACTCCTTGCGCTTGATGGGTACTTTTGTGCGCATCGTGTAGTCGCCGCCGAACTCGGTCGGCGGCGTGCGCAGCGCGATCGTCACGATGCCCTGCTTGTCGGCGGTGCATCCGATGAGCGAGGTCGCGGAGACCTTGGAGGGCAGATCGTCGAACCGCACCCAGAAGGCGATCGAGAAGTCGTCCGGGGCTGTTCTGGCCAGCACGGCCGCGGCATTTGTAGCGGACGCCACCGAATCGAACTTCAATACCGGCACCGGATCGGCGGCCAGGGACGTTCCCGCGGCCAGCGCCGCGCCGGCCAGAACGGTGCAGAAGCACGCGGTGAGACGTTTAGTGCTCATACATGGTTTCCCTCATTGCCGGCCGGTTTTTACCGGGACATGAATTTCTGCTCCGCGCCGCGGACGACTTCCCAATCGCCGCGGAAAACATGCTGTACCGGGCGGATGACGTATTCCTTCTCCGGCTCGAGCGCGAGCCTGACCTTGTGCGACGTGCGAATCGCGGGATCCCAGACCGCCTTCCACGCCTTCTCGTCCGCGGCCCGGTACTCGATGCCCGCGGGGAAGGCCTGCGCAGTTTTGAAAACGACACTGCCGCCGGCACTGTGTACAGGCTCGAAGGGCACGCTGTCGGGCCGCTTGAAGTTTCCGGTGAAGAACCTGTAATCATTCTCGGGAGTCAGCGAAATGCCCTTCTCGATCAGTTCGTTCCCGATGGTTCCGATGGCGACCCAGCCGTGCTGCCCGAGCGTGACCTCCAGCTCGACCTTGTTGCGCCCCTTCAAGACCGGCACGCGGAAAATCCAGTCGGTCATCTCGAACGAGGGCTTGGCGTTCGCGCCGGGAATGGCGTGCGGGCGGCCGAAGATTTCCTTGCCGTTGACGCGGCATGTCCACCACCAGTCGGCGCCGACGCCGATGACCGCCTCGCCGGCACGCCGGGCATCGAGCTCGCCGGCGAGCTTGACGACATGCATGACCGGCAGGTCGGCGCCCTTCGCGCCACGCCCGATGCGCAGGTTCTCGCGGCCCGAGAACTTGATCGGCGCGACGCTTGTGCCGTTGTCGAGGATCCAGTTGCCGGTGAACTCGGCAGGCACCCAGTCGGCAACATAGAGCTTCTGGGGGGCACGCACGGCCTGGCCCTTGATTGCCTGGCCGGCGGGCGCGGAGACCACATACTCACGCTTGTCCGGCGGAACCACCATGTGTGTCGAGTTCTGCACCCAGGCGATGCTCTTGGGGCAGCCGGCCGCGTTGTACTGGGCGGCCAGGCCCGAGGGCGGACAGACATAGTCGCCCAGGCCGGCGCGGCTGATCACCAGCCGGCAGGATTGTGGAATGCGCCGGGCATGGAGGGCGGCGTCGTAGTAGGCGAGGCCGGGCGCGTAGGCCGGGCGCCAGCCGCCGAGGCGGCCGATGGACGTGCCGTCCACGTCGGCACACCACGTGACCGACGGACGGCACACCGTCAGCCCCTTCACCAGCGAGCCGGCCCAGCTGGTCTGCAAACCGCCCTGGCTTCCGCCCTGAGCCACCAGATCCTTGCCGTTCCATTCGGGCAGCGTCTTGACGAAGTCGAATGCGCGCATCACGCGCATTGCCATGCCGTGGAAGTAGGCGGTCTCCGGATTCCTGTTCTCCGCCATGCTCATGGCGTAGTCGGTCCGCGCGGTGAAGAAGTCCTTGTAGTACGCTTCTTCGCGCATGAGATCGTAGCCGTGCGCGTTGACGTGGAAGCGTATGCTGGCGTCCGCGTACAGCGATTCGCCGGGGTAGCCGCCCTGCAAGCCTGGACCGTAGCCGTCGAACGAGACCACGACCGGCAGCGACCGCGCCTTGGTGTCCTTCGGCATGGCCAGGAAGCCGGTGACCGGGCGCGGGCCGGCGCATGCGACCGTCACGGCCTGGAGCGTGTGCGTGGCGATGCGGCCCGCGGGCATGTGGTTCGTGGCGACGGCGACCAACTGCGCCTTGACGGGCAGCTTGGCGAGATCGTCGCGGCATTTGGCCCAGAAGGCGTCGAAATCGGCGGGTTCCGACGTGGCCGGCAGGATTTCCTCGACATTCGCGCCGGCGCCGCCGTCCAGCTCCGCGAAAACCCGCCCGGCGATGTCGGTCAGCCGCACCTTCATGCTGACAAAGCCCGGAGTGGCGATCGACGTACGCACCTTCACAGGCTGGCCCTCGGATATCGGCTCGAAACCGGTGCGGAAAACGCCATCGTCGCCGGAGCGCGTCCAGATCACGAAGAACTGCATGCCATCCGGCAGCGGCTGGTTGTTCTTGACCGTGAAGCTGAAGACCATCTCCTCGCCCACCTTGTAGGAGGTCGGCGGCTTGTCGGTGGCGGAGTCGAACTTCAGCTTGTCGGCGTCAATGGCGGCCGGCTTCTGGATGACGATGTTACGCACCGCGGGCGACAGGCACCCGGCAAGCGTCGCGATCCCCAGCAGGGACATGCAGGTAAAGGCTATTTTTTTCATGATCTGAACTTGACCTTGATAGCAGGTCGTGTGCCAGAGCGTAACGTCGCGTTTCAGGCGCGATCCGGCGGCGGGCGGTCTCCGGCCGCGGTGCGCGGCTGGTCGCGGACGGCTTCCATCCAGGCGGCGTCGGCCGTGGCGCGGGCGTGCGCGCGCGCCAGGCGCCAGGCCAGCGCCCAGAGGATGCCGTACCAGAGGAGCACGGCGCCGAAGGGCAGGCGGCAGGCGAAGGTCGCCCGCGGCCAGCCCGAGACGGCCATGGCGGTATGCGCCATGAGGTACGTGCCGAGCCGGGCGCACTGATTGCAGAGGATGCCGAGGGGCGCTGCGACCGAGGAGACCAGCAGGCTCAGGCTCGCCAGCAGCATGACCAGCGAGGAGAGCGGCACCACCACGAGGTTGGCCAGCAGCGAGTAGGTGGAGAAGTAGCCGAAGGCATGAGCCGTCAGCGGAATGGAGCAGAGCCAGGCCGCAAGCGAGACGCCCAGCAGGCCGGCGAACCACTCCGCCAGACCCAGGCCGGCGCGGCGCAACTGGCGGCGCCAGGCCGGTCCGGCGAGTTCCCCGCCCTGCTGGTTGACCAGCCCGACGCGTTCCGCCAGCCGGTCGACGCGCAGGGCGCGGCGCGTCAGGCGGCCCGCCGGCCCGGCGAGGATGATCAGCCCCAGCACCATCATGTAGGAGAGGACGAATCCCAGATCCAGTATCTGCAGCGGATTGCCGAGCAACAGCATCACGGCGCTGGCAGCGAGGGTCGTCAGCGTGTCGGGCCGTCGGCCAAGGAGCGGCGCCAGCAGGTAGAGCGCGGACATGAGGCCTGCGCGCAGGGCGCTGGGCTGGGCGCCGGTGGCCACGACATAGGCCGCGAGAACCGGCGCCAGCGGAACGATCCAGAAGGGGCGCGGCACGCCCAGGCGCGCGGCGGCCATGGAGAGCAGGGCGGCGATGACGACCACGTGCAGTCCCGAGATAGCGATAATGTGGATGGTGCCGGAGTCGCGGAAGGCGCGGTTCAAGGCGCGCGGGATGGCGCTGCGGTAGCCGAGCATCATGCCCTGGATCAGCCGCGTCTCGTCGGGATGCGCCGTGATGCCGGCGGCCAGCCGCGCCGAAGCCGCGCGGCGGCGTGCCTCAATCCAGGCGCGCCAGCCGGCCAGTGGGAGCGGTGCGCGTTCCGAGGCGCTCGACCGCGAGACCAGGAGGTGGCGGATGGCCTGCTCGCGGTCGGCACCGCCGGCGCCGAAGATCGCCCGACGCGAATAGAGCACCCGCCCGGTCATCTCCCAGCGCTCGCCCGTGCGCGGCGCCGGGTGCTGCGCGTCCCGGTGCGGAGAGGTGTACCAGTGGACCGAGATGGCCGCGCGCGGGAGCGGCGCGCGGCGGCCGTGCTCCACGAGTTCCAGCCGCGTCAGCGTGAAGCGGTGGCAGGTCTCGCCGCGCGAGGCCGGGACCTGCCGCGGGACGCCGGCCACCTCGCCGCGCACAGTCAGTCGCTCCCCGGTGCCGGTCGCGGCCTCCAGCCGCGCGCGGCACGCGCGCAGGCGCTCGCCGGGGCGCGTGGCCAGCGCCCAGCCCAGGAAGAGGCAGGCGCCGCAGCGCAGCCAGAGGCGCGCGCGGTGAGGCCGCAGGAGGAGGGCCAGCGGCAGGAGTACCGCCAGCGCGGCCCAGGCGCCGCGGTGCGCATCGCCCCAGTGGATGCCGCCCAGCGTGCCGGCGACAAAGCTCGTCGCGCCGATGAACGCTGGACGACGCGCCGGCACCGGCCTTACTCCCCGGAGCCGACGAACGCCGCGCCGAAGCCGCGGTGCAGCCAGAACAGCGGCAGCATCGTCATGGCGCCCACGACGGGCAGCACCAGCAGCATCAGGCCCAGGCAGCAGGAGCAGAAGACGAAGCCCGCCAGCACGGCGAAGCCCGCCAGAATGAGGAGCGTCAGCAGCATGTAGAAGCGCATGACCGCCAACGGGTGGTCGCGGCAGAGCTCCCAGACCCGCCGCCAGGCCGCCCAGACGCCTTCGCGGTCGCGGTAGAGGCAGGGCTCCATGAAGTGGAAGCCCAGCGACTTGAGCGTGCCCCAGACGAGGAGCAGGAAGGCCAGCCCGCCGCCCCACAGCATGGCCCAAGGCAGGGTGATAGCCGCGCCGATGCCGGCCCAGTCGCGGCTGCGCAGCAGGCCGATCCCGAGCGAGACCGCGGCGCCTCCGCCAAGTGACAGCAGGGCCAGCCAGCCGCAGGCCCCCAGCGCGAGCCGCCACCAGAAGAGCTCCTGCGCGCCCGCCGCGCCGGCCGCCTGCCACGCCTCGCGAATGGGGGCGTTGGGGTGGTGGATCCGGTGCAGGAACATGAGGCTGCCGCGCGCCCGTACCCAGCAGAGGAGCACGGAGACCATCACTGAGAAGGCCGCCCCTGTCAGCACGGCGGCGGAGAGCAGCGGCATCGTCGCGAGTTTGTCGAGCATCGCGTTAGCGATGGTCGAAACCGTCAGGGTGCCCGCCTCCATCTGCCGCCTGAGCGCATCGGCGTCGACGAAGGCCTGCAGATTCGGCACGCTGCCGACATGGGCCAGCCAGGCGCAGAAGCCGATGCTGAACCAGCGCGCGAGGTCGAAGGGCCGGAAAAGCGCCTGCACCATCCGTTGCCAGACCTGCCGCAAGGCGCGCCGACTGCTGGGAGCGGCGTCCGGCCCGCGGCACGTGGCTTCGTCGCGCGTGTCCGTCGCGCGCCAGGCCGCCGGCGGTTCCGGCGGCGGCGCGCCGCTCTCCGGCTCCGCCGCGGCGAAGAGCCCGTCCACGGTGCCGGCTGGCCGCCAGACGTTCTGGAAGGGGGCCGCCCAGACGAGGTCGTCCGGGCGTAGCTCGCCCCTCCGGGCGCGCTCGCGCAGGGTCTCCCAAGGCATCGGTCCCAGCCGGTTGCCTTGCAGCACGCAGTACCAGGAGTGGTTCTCGTAGTTGTTCATGAGATCGATTCCGGGCTCATGGGGTTCTACAGGCCGAGATCGAGCTGGCCGGCGACGGTGATCTTGCGGCCCTTCTCGAGGGTCGGGTCGGAGGTGTCGTAGAGCACGAACTTGATGCCGGGGAAGTGGCGCGCCAGCTCCCCGCGGATGAAGTTCTCGACGGCCTTGACGTTGGCCGGATCGTCGTCCGAGAAGCCGACGCTGACCGGGGCCCAGCGCTGGCCATCCGGCGTGCGGCGCAGGACATGTACGATGTGCTCGATGAAGTCGCGGATCGCAACCTGCTTGCTGGCCTCGGGCGTGACCGGGCCGCGCGCGGAGGCCAGCAGGCGGCGGCGGAAGTCGGGCGAGGTGACGGCGTGGTAGCGGTTGAGCGACAGGTAGCGGTCCAGCTCCTCCGCGTCGCTGCCGAAGCTCACGGCCTGGTCGAAGACGGCGCGGTAGCCGCGCAGGCTGGCCATCATCTCGGATTTCTCCTCCGGCGCGAGGACGAGGTCGATGAAGATCCGCACCCCGCGCCGCAGCGTCTCGCTGGCGTGGCCGCGCGCCGTGACGATAGCGAAGAGGCGTCCCTCGGCCAGCGTGCGCCGGAAGGTGGTGAAGCTCGGGCCGGGCGGCTCGGCGTCGTCGAGCACGCGACGGATCGCCTGCTCGGTGTCGGCCAGGAAGCGGTTGCCGCGCGGGTCGGGCGCGTCCTGGAACTCGGCGAAGGC
>CAYRPP010000022.1:0-13337 GCA_964426115.1 uncultured Lentisphaerales bacterium
CTTCGACACGATGGTCGTCCGCCTCGGCGAGGCCGTCCCGGACCTTGGCCGCCACATCAGCGGCGACTCAACGCATCTGAGCGCCCGGACGGGGCGTTCGCGCGACGGGTGCGAAGCGATGCAGCCCGACGGCGGGCACAAGGAATACACCGACAAGGAGGGGCGCTGCAACCAGGACAAGGGCTACGGCCTGACGGTACGCGTGAAACAGTCGCTGGATCTGCGCCGCTTCCCGCCGATCCCGCGCGCCACGCGCACCTTCGAGCGCCTCTACAAGGGACGGACCGCCAGCGAGCGGGTGCAGGCGCGGCTGAAGGTGTTCTGGGGCGTGGACGATGGCAATGTGGCCGGCGGCGCCGGTTTCCTCGCCTCGGTCGGGCTGGTGATGGTCGCGCACATCAGCCTGCAACCCTGCTGGCCCGCGGTCCGCGCCGCACAGGCCCGCTCGGACGCCTGCGCATCGGCAACATCGCCCAGACGCTGGACGAAAGCCGGTAGCCGCCCCCGCCGTTACTCCACGCATGCATGCCGCACGGCCGCGCCCATGCGCGGCACGTTACAGCACGCCCGTCAACGGAACACAATACCGCTTCACGCACGACTTGAAGCGCGCCGCTTTTCCGCGGGGGCCTCGTTTCATTCAATTCCGCGCGCTTGACACGCGCGTCAACTCGCGCCGCCCACACGCACCCCTCGCTCGACGGTCACAGCGCAATCGGCACCGCGAAGTGCAAAATGGGCTAGGTGGATTGACAAAGTAAACGCGCCCCGGGTGGCGCAGTTACTTTGTCAATCCACCCCACGAATCGAATCGCAATCGGTGGTTGACGCCCTTATCTCAAAAACATATTAGCTTTTACACTTTCACGAAGTGGTGTGCGTTCAAGGGAGCCATGCTGGTAGCATGAGGGTTATTGCTTTGTTTACAGGGGTGGGCGTCAGAATCGTTGATGGTTAACGCAATCCCCCGCTTGCCGTCAGCGGACGATGATCGAAAAGCTCTGAGGCAAGTAGTTAATCGGACCGAGGGAAATCTTGTCGGCGACGCGGGCGGCTCCCCAGGCGTCGGGCTGAATGTCGCCGACGGAAGACTTTGTACTGCCCTTGCCGCCGATGTTGCGGTACGTTTTCTTGTTCGCGTCGTAAAAATAACATTTGGTTCCGGAAACGTAAACCGGAACGCCCGCTTTCTTGAACGCCGAAGCGCCGGTGACACCTATCTGCGGCAGGTAAATGCCGTCGCTGGGATCGCGCGGCTTTGAAATCAGTCCGAGATTGCCGCTGGTGTAGAGATTCTCGATATAGTCGTAGGAACCGAGCGTCAATCCCTCGGCGGAATAGTTCTTCAGATAGCTGTTGGCGATGAGTGGCACAAGGTTCGTCTGTTGATAGATCGCGACGTAGTCGTCAGCCGGGCCCCAGAAGATGCAGTCCACCACACCGAAGGTGGAGGCCGCTGTCGCCCTGGTCGTGTAAGCACACTCGCCCACGCGGCAGACGCCGCCGTCTTCGGTGACGTCGAACTCGGATCCGACGACAGTGCAGTTTGCGAGCGCGAGCGTCTGATTGTCGTCGGCGGAATGGGCTCCGAAGGAACCGATGTCGAGCGAACCCGCCGTGGCCGTCGCCGTCACCTTGCTGCCGGTGAAGGTAGAATTGAAGAACGCGAGCCGACCGTCGGTGGAATAGCCGATCACGCTCCACATGTACTCGCCGGTACCGGATGAGGCGCCCGCGATGGAGTTGCCGTCGAAATACGAGTCGCGGACGAGGAAATCGCCGCCCGACATCTTGAAGCACGCCGTGTTGTGCGCGCCGGCGGCGGCCAGCACCCTGTTACGGAGGAACTTGCAGCGGGTGACGTAGCCGTTCTTCGCCCACACCGTCGCCGGTCCGGTGGAGCCGATGCGGTTCTCCTCGAACGTGCAATCGTAGATGTAGTTGTATCCGGTCGTGTTGTTCATGTTGACCGCGGCCGCGGCATTAAAGTGTGTCGTGGAGTTGCGGTAGAAGACGCAGTTGGTGACCGTCATCGCTCCACGGATGTCGAGGCCGCCGCCATCACGCCCCGAGCACCAGTTCTCGGTGAAGCGGCAGTCCTTGACGAGCGGCACCGAAGCTGAGAGCGGACGGAAGTTGCCGATGAACGTGCAGCCGACGATTGCGCCGGACGTTCCCCTGAGCCACACCGCCGCCTGGCTCTGGTCCACGTTGTTGTAGCAGTTGCACGCCACGATGGTGCAGTTGGTAAGGACGGTGCCGATCCCGCCGAGAAACGCCGCGGAATAACGGTAGCCGGTGAAGGTGAGTCCGATGAGCTTGAAATCGGAAAGCGTGCTCGAAGTGTCGTAGAAGCCGAAACTGCCGTCTGAAATGTCGCCGGTCGCCCCCCAGAAGACGTTGGTCCCTTGCGGATTGGGCGCGTTAAACGTCATCCCGCTCCATATGCTGCCGCGACTTACCTTGTCGTCGGACTTCCAGTAGTTGTTGCCGGCGAGGTCGCCGGTGAGGACCGACGGATACGCCTCCGGGTTCGCCTGGCCGGCGCTCGTTTCATTGCCGGCGAAGCCTCCGACGACGGTCACGCCGGAACGCGGCATGTAGAAACTGGAGTTCGTGTAGACACCGGTCTTCACCCAGACCTCGCCGCCGAATTCCGCCGCCTGGTCGATCGCGGTCTGGAGGTTCGCAATCGCGTTGCCCCAGGTAAGGCCGTCGCCGGTGCCGGTCGCGAGCGCGGGATCGCCGAGCGGTACAACGTGAATGCCGCCTTCCGTATATCTGGCCGTGTAGGTCGTGTCGGCGCCGGGCACCGTCGCAGGCAGCTTGGCCGTCCATCCGGCGAGCGTCTTGCCTGGGGCAGGGACGATTTTCGGTAGTGCCGGGAATTCGGCGCCCGCGGCGATGTTGGTGACATAAGTCGAATAACCGCCTTCGAACGTGCCGCCCGACCCGAGGTTGAAAGTGAGATCGACATCGCCAGCGAATATGGCAACGAGGACGAGGTTGGACGCTAGCGCATTGATCGTGAGCGGATTGTCCGTGGAATACAAGCTGTCATCCGGGTTGTACCACCCGTCGAAATTCAGTTCGCCGGCCGGCGTCGCCGTGACCGCGGTGATCGCGCCGTTCGTGGCGACCGCCTGGGTCGAGGGCGTGGAGACGGTTCCGCCGGCGAGCGGCGAGCGGCGGATCGTGAGCGTGCAGCCACTATCGGCGTTGCCGCCGAGGGTCTGGATCGGTCCGCGCGTCATCGCGCCTTCGGTGCGGATCACGTCCAGCGCATCGCCCGCCATCGTCGTGCCGACGCCGGGGTCGAGACTGGTGCCCGGCGCGAGGACCTGCCAGGTTTCAGAACCGTATTGACGGAACGCCCACGATGTGCCCGCGGCGTTGTTGAGCGAAACGTCCGCGCCTGTGCGGATGAGCGGCGTCTTCGCAAGCGGCTCGTAGAGAAACGAACCGGATTTGCGCCCGAACGGGATTTCATCCGTCGCGATCTGATCAGCGACCGCGATGTCCGAGGGATAATCCGCCGCGGTCATGTTTTTGAATGTCGAGCTGTAGACCTTGACGAGCCAGGGCTTGACAACGTAGAACGGATTGTACGGAGCATCCCCTTCGCGCTGGAAAATCGAGTTCAACACGTTGAGATTGTAGTTATGCCCGAGTCCGACCTGCATGATGTCGAAGACTTTGTTTGCGGCAGTTCCGGTGAAAAGGCAGTTCGCGACCGCGAGATACGAGTTCGCCGCGACATTGTAGTTCTGGTTGTTGTCGAAACGGAAGTACCCCATCGTGAACGCGCCCCGGCACGTGACGGCCCTGACACCGGCGGACTCAAGCCCGGTCGCGGTATTGTCCTTGAAGGTGCAGTCCTTGAGGACCGTTCCGATGCCGTACCCGGGGCCTCCGACGATGCCGGCGAAGTATTTGCCTGCGGTGAACTTGAGTTCTGCGACGTTGACGAGGTTCTGCTCGAAGACGCTGCCGACGATGCGCATCGAGTAGGAATTGCCGTATCCGCTGCCAACAAGCGAATATGCACGTCCATCGAGCGCCTTGGCGTAATGCTGGTTGCCGGCCACATGGCAGCGCTGCATGACAAGTCCTTTCACCGCCATGAGCGGCACGCCGTAACCTTCGGTCGAGTAGGAGCAGTTGTTGGTGATCTCACAGTCATAGAACTCGAAGGTTGGGCCGTTCGAGCCGCAGATGAGGCCCGGCTGTGTGGCGTTATTCTCATTGCTACCGGTCCCGCCGTTGCGGGTGAAAACGCAGTTGGTGATGACATGTCCTGTGGCGCTGCCCTCAACGTGCAGCACGCACGAACCCCAGCCGCCAGTCTTGTAGTTGCCGACGAACCGGCAGCCGCTTACCGTGGTGTTGCCTCCACGAAAGAAGATGCCATTGTCGCAGTTGCCGGAATAGTTGAAGGAGAAGTCGCAGTCACTGATAAGCGTCGCCGAGGATGAACTGTCGTAAATGCAGCCGGTGGAGGGATTGTTGCCGATGAAACGGCAACGGCTCACGGTCGTTGGCCCACCGACGATACTAATGCAGGCAGGGCCTCCGTTGCGGAAGCCGGTGAAATTGAGCCCGTCGATTGTGCCTTTCGCCCCACTGCTGACCGTAATCGCGATCGCGCCGCCGGTGCCGCCCTTCGATCCGCAGTAGGTGTCGTAATCGCCATCGAACGCCGGCGGTTCGGTGAGCTTGCCGTTGTCGATGACCTGATATGCGGTCTCGGCAACGGTCGGAGCGGCGAAAGTCGAGCAGTTCGGGACGATATGATTCCACTTCTGCGTGAGCGGGACGTCCTTCCAGTATAAAATCGTCTGGTACTCCATCCGGTCGCGGGTATCGTCGTTGTCGGCTTGCGCACGGTATCCGCCCTTGACGACGAAATTGGTGTGCGACATGGTGTTCGCGCCGGAAACGATGTAACATCCCAGGGCGATGCGGAGTTCCGCGGGACTGTCCCCGCTGGAGTTCAGCGCGGTGATTGCGCTCGCAAAATCCTTGAACGCCTTAGACCACGTCGAACCATCGTAGACTTTCTCATCACCATCCCCGCCGGTGGCGTTGACATTGAGATAAATCGGCGCCGCCTCGACGGCGAAAGCCAATGGCAATGCAGCGATAGCCACGAGAAACGAGGTTACCATCTTCATAGTTTTGCCCTTTCCCGCTTGAGAATGACGAGTTTTCGGAAGTTCATGGTTCGCGCGAACGTATCTTCCGCTCCCCGCGGGCAATCGTGGCGCGAAGGGCAACGCCCTTTTACTTAGCGGCCGCGGCGCCCTGCGCGTCGATCCTGGCCTTGAGGACACGGCGGTACAGCTCGTTGCGGTCGCGGAGAGAGCCCCATGTGGGGAGCGCGTCGATGTTTTCGAGGCACTCCTGGTAGTGTCCGGCCGCGAAGAGCGACTCGCAGAAGCGCTCGTTCCGGTTTGGCAGATCTCCCCCGCGGTTCTGCCTGTCGAAGCCGAACATCTTGTAGTATTCCACGGCCTTCTCGTAGTCGCCTTTGCGGTAATAGTAGTCGGCGTAGAGCGGAGCCGAATATGCATCGGGTTTCTTGTCCTTCGTGAGCCCGGTGTACTTGTCGAGGCACTCCTTCATCAGATTCCAGTCCTTGAGCGCCTCCGCCACGCCGACCAGCGACTGGAGGCGTCGACGGAATCGGGCGAATCAAACGCGAAAACGGTCGGCAGCGTCGACGCGCTGCAGAACCAGGACGGCAAAAGCAGCCCGGCAATTGCGATCTTGAATGCTCTCGTCATTGTAGCGGCTCCTTCATCAGTTATTGTGTGCCATGCGGATCAGCGATGGACGCGTTCGGCAGGATCGAAAGCGCCTTGTGGCCCATCGGAATCATCGTACATCCAGAAGGCATGCGCGTAAAGCGCCACACAATACAAAAAGCCCAAAACCGCAAACAATCTCTTCATGGGGCAGCCTTTCGTGCCAAGAGCTCCCAACTACATTGATGTATAGCGGAAATCATCCCCGCGCGCAAGCGGTTTGCGTTTACGTGATAGTTACGTGATAGTTCTTTCCGCCCCCTCATGCGTCTATTCGCGCGCGATGCGATAAACGCGCTGAGATTTGCCGGTGGCCTCTCTCAGACGCGTGCCGAGGTGCGACGGACTGCAAAAGCCGCATGTTCGTGCGACTTCTTCGATGGGCATGTCTGTGTTTTCGCGCATTTCACGCGGCACATGAGGATATACCACCGGCATCAACCCGTCCTTTGCCAGCCGCTTCGTAAAACCACGGCGTCTGGCATCGCTCCATGGAACCGGCGTCGGCATGCCGACATAAGCGAACTCTTCATACCGGCGTGCAAGAAAATAGTCCGCCGCCGTTTCGCCTTCAGCCTAGTGGTCGTTGAAGAACGTGACGACGTTCACCGGCCCCTTGGCCTTCGCTTCGGATGTGATTGTCGGATCGATCAGAACAGCCGGAAACCCTGTCTCCAGGTAGCGGTTCCGCTCCGCCGGACTGTTCACAACGGCGACAATTCCCGTGCAGCCCCACTTGCCTATGGTCTTCAGACCCTGCTGCGCCAGATCCCCGAGTTCAAGGTGGAACTGCCACGGCGGCACACATTTTTCATGGGCGTACCTGAGAAAACCCTCCAGGTTACGGCGGTGATTCAGCGCCACCGTCGGCAACACCACGAGTATTTTCTCTCGCCTCATTGCACCCACTCCACTCAATGAATATGGCATCTTCCCTAGATTTCTTTATTTACATGATGGTGTTTCCGGTGTCAATCAGCATCTCCTCTCAGCATCTCCTCTCCAGCGTAAAGGGGCAGAAGCTGTGAAATAATCCCCTGATTCCTGTTGGGGCGGAGACCATCCGTCAAAAATCGCGAGAAAATGGCATGGTCTGAACGCTGGAGGGCGCGGTTACACCCGCGCCGCGGAATATTTCACAGCTTCTGACCCCTTACAGTCAGTCCAGCGACAATTCGCCGAACCCCTCCTCCGGCAGCAGCAGACCGCCGGCGCCGACGGGCGGAACATCGTCGGACTTCTTGCCTCCGGCACCCATTTTCTCGGAGGCTTCCTGCATGCGGTGCTTGACACGCTTGAACTCGGCGCCCTGGTGCTCCTCGCTGATGGTGGACAGCAGATCCGCATAGGCCATGTAGGCCTTCTTCCATTCGCCGAGGCCTTCGGCGGCCATGGCCGAGACGCGCAGCATCCTCTGCCGTTCAGGCACATTGGGTCCATTATCCTTCAGCGCCTTCTCGGCCCAGAAGAGCGCGTTCGTGTCATCCTTCAGGTCGGCACAGGCATTTGCCGCATGGACGTACAGCCATGCGACGTCCCCTGCCGCGGTCTGCCGCGCGAGAACGTCCTTGATGGTATCGATCGCCTGTCTTGCGTAGCCCGACCGGATTTGGCGGCCTAAGAGGAACGACAGGAGCCGGTTGCGATCAGCGGAGCCCATTCCGGGCAGCCCCTGCGTCGCGTCGTAGACCGCGCGCGCTTTCTCCAGCCGTTCCGGTGCGAACACCTCCAGATAGGCCTCATCCGAGAGGAGAGCGTCGAACTTCGCAACCAGCAGATCCGCGCGGTGGCGCAGTTGGGGCTTGTCGTCGAGCCCGTCCCAGGTGAGCGCCTCGTCGATCACTTTCACGGCGCGGTTGCGCATGAGGACGGAGCATAACAGCCGCGCCTGGCGCAACGCGAGCGCGACGCGCGCCGCAAGCGGACGCGAAGCGTCTTTGCGCGCCTTGTCGAAGAGCGGGAAGGCGAGATCATAGCGGTTGGCTTCCACGTGTTCCTCAGCGCGCGCGGCGGGATCGGCGGCGTCGGCGTCGTTCCGGCCGCGCGTGCAGGGCGGCAGAGGCGGCATGGGCAGCGGGAGCGGATCGGGCGGGATGGGGCCGACGGCCTCCTGCAGGGCGACTATGCGACCCGCCACCTCGGCGCGGAACTTGTCGAGATCGAATGTTTTTTCGGGATCGGTCGACTCCATCCACACGAGCTCGGCGCGGCCGAGCGCGCGCGTCACGCGGTCGGGCGACTTGAGCGCCTTCTCTGCGAGCAGGCGGTGGAGCGAGTAATAGCGGATGTCGTCAATGCCTTCGCGGAGCGCCTCGAAGGCTATGGTGTTGACCGCGCCGTCGATCGTCGGGAATACAATGCCGGCCTGGCGGTACCCGCCGCCCGTGCGGCCGGTCTCGTTCCAGCGGTTGATGCCGGAGTAAAAGGCGAAGTCATTCATGCCGTCGTATTCCGCGAACCAGAAGCGGATGCCGCGCGTGCGGCGCCAGATGTCGGGGCATTCCGGGCCTGGGAACGGCGTCGCATAGGTGAGCGCGATGGCGCCGGAACCGTGCCATTCCTCGGCCGCAGCGGCGCTCAGGCACTGCGCGACGTCCGCCGCGTCGACGATCCATGCCGACATGCACGCCGTGCCGCCCGGACAGGTGGCGAAGAGCTTCGCGCCCTTTTCCTTGAGGATGGTCCAGTACGGGAACTGGCGGCGCTGCGTCCAGGTGCTGCCCTCGTCCGACCCCATGAAGTAGACCTCGGTGTGCGGCGAATACTTACGGAAGGCTGCGAGGCGCTTGTCCACATATTCGGAGAAGTCGCGCAGCGACTTCTCGTAACCCGCGGGATCCTTGTCGGGGAAGCCGACGAGGTTGTTCTTTTCGTCCTTGGCGTGGAGCCAGTCCGAGTATCCCATCCCGTCGAAAACTACGTGGAGCGGCATGCCCCCCTCGCGCAGCAGATGCATCGTGCGCACCGAGAGGTCGTCCGTCGTGAGGTCGGTGAACTCGCCGAGGCTGCACGTGTCGATGATGTTGTGGTCGGCGAGCATCCTTGCGAGATTGCGCACCTTCTCCTCGGACATGGCGAGGTTCTTGCTTTGAGGCAGGAATTCTGCGAGCGACGGACTGTGCATGAGCGCGCAGATGAACCGGCGCGAGGAATCGTAGTGCGTGCGCGGCAGCGGCAGCTCGAACGGGTGGACGGTGAGCTTGAAATCCAGCGCGCCCGCGTCGGCCCCCTTCTCCCTCAATTGTATCTTGCCGGTGTAGTCGCCCGGCGTCGCGTCCGCGGGCACTTTGAGCGTGATCCAGATCTGGCGGTATTCGTTGGTCTTGAGGTCGAGCGGCACGAATTTCCCGGTGTCGCGGACGGGATGGAGGTGCGTGTTGAAGTCGGCGGTGAGGTCGGGCGCGGACATGTTGAGATATACCGGCCCCGACGGATAGTCGGCACGCACGTAGTTGATGTGCCTGGACCAGTCGGTTTTGATGAGCGAATCGTCGTGCACCAGCATGTCCGGCACGGGTGTGGGGCTGTCCGGATTGCCGGCGTAATACGTGATCCAGCTCCACGTCCATTTGTTGACGACCTTGACGGCGTAGACATCGAAGGCCGAAGCCGGGATGGCCGCTTCGCCGGGGCCCGCCAGATCCGTCGGCACGAGATCCACCTTCTGCATGTCGCGCCCGGGACGGATCATGAACGAGATTGATTCGAATTCGCCGCGCGCGGCGGCGGCGGCGAGGGACGTCGTCTCGCGCCCGTCCACGGGTCTGGCGTCCGGCAAATGTTTCTCGGCGCAATACGGATCGATGGCGAGGACGGTCCACGCGGCGGCGCAAAGGGCAAGGGACGGGGAAGCCATGGCTTAGATCTCCTCCTCGTCGAGTTGCAGTCCTTTGAGCGTGCCGTTAACGTCCATGTCCGGACCGTCGGACGTCTCCCGGTGCTTCCGGGCATCGGCTTCCGGGGCCTTGATTTCAGGAAGACGCCCGGCGAAGCGGCCGAGAAGGTACTCTTTGCGTGCCTGGTCGACGTTGTGCTTGAAGTTTACCAGGTCCGGAATCCGTTTGCCGACCAGGTCGCGGATGATCGGGCCTTCGGAAAGCACCTGCGGCTTGGCGTTGCGCACGGGCGGCACGCGAATGTACTTGCGGACGTTCTGCGTGCGGTCGACCAGCGGCTTCACGCAGGCCCTGTAGAAAAGTTCGTCGCTTTCCAGGTCGAAGATTGCGAATGAAGCGGGCGACGTCCCCGGGAAACGGCAACCCTTCTCCGCCTCGGCGGCCCTCCAGACAAGATCCACGTCCGCAACGTCCCTGTTGAAATTCTCCGTGACCATGTTGAATCCCATTGCCGCGAAGAAGCTTTCGCGGCTCTTGGCCGATCCGGCGGGCCAGCAGATCTTGTGGCGCGTCGTCCTTCCGCCGGGCCGGACCACTTCAATATACCAGAAATCCTTTTTCCCGGGCGTGACGCTGGGAAGGCGCCCCCAGAAGCTGCTCATATTCACCGAGAGCGCCAGGAATTGCCATTTGCCGTCCGGCTGGTTGTGGTAGTGGAGCACGTAATTGCCTCCGGTTCTTGGGTAGCCGGGCCCCCAGGTGCGCACCTCTTCGCGCTTCAGGCGTTCGCGCCCGGCAGTGTCGTCGCCGAAGCGGAACTCGTAGAGGAACAGGTTCGAACCAGGATACGGCGCGTGATCCTTGGCATTCGGACGTGGATCCATGTTGACCGAGTAACGGTAGGGCAGCCAGTCTCCGGGCTTCACGCTGGGAAACCAGAGGTTTATTTTGTATACGCCGCCAGGAAATTCGTCCTTGCCCAGCGGTCGTTGCGCGTCGCCGGACAGTTGAACCGCAAAGCATTCGTGGTTGCATAGCAGCGAGACATCGTCGCAGGCCTTGAACCCGATGTTGTCGAACGCCATCGCGTAGGGTTCGAAATCATCCGGATTGAACTTCGCCTTCGGCAAGTCCTTTTCCTTCGGCTCCGTCGGGAGGTCCGGTTCGGACGGTGTCTCGCCCAGAAGCAGCTCCAGGCGCCGGATCAGCGCGAGGTTCTCGAGGCGGAGACGGTCGAGGTCCGACGAATCCGGCTCCATCACGGCCGCGAGCCAATGGCGCGCGCGGCGGCCTTCGACGGCGAGTCCGGTCCGGTCCGGCGCCTCGCATTTCGCCGCCAGCGCGAGCAGCTTTTCACAGGAGGCCACGTCGCGCTTCGCGAATTCGAGTGCCTCGAGCCAGGCCGGGGGCAGTTCAGCCGGCCGGTAGTAGACGCCATCCGCGCCCCTTGAAAACGCCAGGAAGCCGGCCTTGCGGCGGCAGAACTCCGCCGTTGACTCCGAGTCGTAGGGAATGTCCTGGTAGAGCTTCGCGCCGATGATATGCCACCGCCGCGCGAGATGCTGTGGCGGCATGCGCCGCGTGACACATCCGTCGACATCCGGCCCGATCGACGCGAACGCCGCGTCGGCGTCGGCGTGGACTAGTCTGCCTGCGTCGTCCGCCGGCGTGATAAAGCGAAAGCGCGCCGTCGGTTCCGCACCATGCGCCGCGAGGCCGATCAGCGACAGTGCGGCAGCCCTGGAAAGACATCGTCTCATCGTCCGGATCTCCGTCGCGACGTCACCTTCCGCCGCAGGGGCGGAACAACGGAAGATTTCCGGAAGCTGGATGGACGAATCACCCGCCCGAGGCGCAAGCGCGCCGAGACACAGTAAAATGGTCGGGGCGTGGGGATTTGAACCCCAGACCTTTTGCACCCCAAGCAAACGCGCTACCAGGCTGCGCTACGCCCCGATGTGGTGCCGATTTGAAGGCGTACAATACCAGTGCCCATCCAATCCGTCAAGCACGCCCTTCCGCCGGGCAGGGAATTCTGGTAAAATGTTTTGTATGTCTCCCAGATCCAACGACCTGCGGCGGCATATCCGATGAACACTCTTCTCTATGCGATCGCGACCGGACTGGCCGCCTACCTCCTCGGAGCCATTCCCTTCGGACTGCTCATCGCCCGCTGGCGCGGCGTTGACATCCGCGCCGTCGGCAGCCGCAACATCGGCGCCACCAACGTCTTCCGCTCCGTCGGGAAAGGCTGGGGCATCGCCACCTTCATCCTCGACATGGGCAAGGGCTGGTGCGGTGCCGTGGCCATCCCCGCGCTGGCCGCCCGGCTGCTGGATGCCCCTCCGCAGGCGCCCGACGCGTGGCGATTGCTGGGCGGGATCTGCGCGGTTGTGGGCCATACGTGGCCGGTTTACCTCCGCTTCAAGGGCGGCAAGGGCGTGGCGACGTCGGCCGGCATGCTGCTCGGCGTGGCGCCGGCCGCCGTGGGACTGGGCCTCGCCGGATGGATCGTCGTCTTCGTCATCGAGCGCTATGTTTCGCTGGCCTCGATCGTGGCGGCCGTGGTGCTGGGCGTCGCCATATGGTTCCCGCCCTTCCGGCCCGTGGAGGGGTGGCTGCTGCCGTCGGCGCTGACGCTCCTGGCCCTGCTGATCATCGCGCGCCACCGCACCAACATCGGGCGCCTCCTCGCGGGCACCGAGCCGCGACTTGCGCTGCGGCGCGCTCCGCCGCCGCGGGAGACGACGCCGCCATGAGGCCCGGCCGCGGCGGCCGTGTCGCCAGAGGCACCGCCCGTACGCAGGACAGCCAGGAGTGACGGCCCAGAAGAGAATAACATGACAATGATACTGTTGAAATCCAAGCTCCACCATCTGCGCATCACGCGTGTCGACATGGAGTACGAGGGCAGCCTGCTGGTGGACGCGTCGCTGCTGGCCGCGGCCGGCATGCGTGATTTCGAGAAGATCCTGGTGGCCAACCTGGCCAACGGCGAGCGCTTCGAGACCTACGCCATCCCTGGACGGCCCGGCAGCGGCGAGGTCTGCCTCAACGGGGCCGCCGCGCATAAGGGCAAGGTGGGCGACCGCCTGATCGTGATGAGCTGGTGCGAGGCGACCGAGGCCGAGGCCGCCGCGCACCGGCCCCGGGTGGTGCGCCTCGATGCCGCCAACCGCCCAGTGAAGGCCTGAATGGAGCATCATCTGATTACCGTGGGCGCGTTCGAAGTCAACTGCGCCCTGGTCTGGACGCCCGACCAGCGCGAAGCGTGGGTGGTAGATCCCGGCGAGGATGGCGGCACGATCCTCGCGGCCCTCGAACAGCGCGGACTGACGCTGGCGCGCATTCTGCTGACGCATGGGCACATCGACCATATCGCCGCGCTGGACGACCTGTCGCGGGCCTTTCCGGAGGCGCCCGTGCAGATGCATGCCGCGGATGCGGCGTGGGCATTCGGACCGCTGAACCGCCTGCCGCCCTATCTCAAAGTGCCGCGGCGCCCCGCCACGCTGCAGACGGTGGACGATGGCGACATGGTTGTCACGGGCGCCCTCCAGGCGAAGGTGCTCCACACACCTGGCCATTCTCCGGGGTGCATCTGCCTGGGACTGGAGGACGGCCGCCTGCTGTTCACGGGCGACACGCTCTTCGCCGGGACAGTCGGCCGAACCGACCTGACCGGGGGCAACGG
>CAYRPP010000023.1:0-12947 GCA_964426115.1 uncultured Lentisphaerales bacterium
GAGGGCGAGGTGCTCTCGCACCGCGCGGCGCTGCTGCTGCTGGCGGGCTGCCACCTCGGCGTGCTGGCCTGGGCGCGCGCGGTTAACGCCTCGGCCCTGAGCATGATGGTCTATTTCTGCTTCATGGTACTGCTGGGCTTCGTGACCTCCAAGCTGCGCGCGGAGTGCGGCATGCCCTTCGGCTATTTCACCCCCTACAACGCGATGCTGCTGGTATCGGCCTGCGGGGGCATCGCCGTCTTCGGCGCGGAAGGCATGATGGTGGCCCTGATTCTCTCGGGGTTCCTGACGGTGACGGTCTTCTTCCTGATTCCGGGGACGCAGTTCGAGCTGATCCAGGTCGGCAAGCGCATGGGCGTCCAGCCGCGCCACCTGCTCGGCACGTGCCTGATCGGCGCGCTGGGCGGGCTGCTGATCGGCGGCTGGGTCTTCCTCTCCAACGCCTATGCATACGGGGGCGACAACATCCGCTTCCAGTGGGCCTTCAACGGGCTGGACTGGTTCATGGCCAAGTACCGGGTGTACCTGGGCACGGCCACGTCCGCCTGGCTCCGTGAGACGGGCGGCGCCGAGGCCGGCGCGGTGGACTGGGGGCGGCGGACAGCCCTGCTCTGGGGCGCGATAACCATGGTGCTGACGCTGCTCCGGCAGTTCTTCGCCGGCTTCTGGTTCCACCCGATCGGCTTTATCGTGGGCAGCTCGCCCATGAACTCCGGCGCCAACTGGGGCAGCCTGCTGGTGGCCTGGGCGATCCGCGGCCTGGTGCTCAAGATCGGCGGCGCCACGGCGGTGCGCCACAGGCTGCAGCCCTTCTTCGCCGGCGTCTTCCTCGGCGCCCTGACCGCGCTGCTCATCTTCGCGGTGGTCAACAGTTTCAGCGTGACCCACGGCTCCACCAATATCTACCGGGCGATCCCATGAAGCAGAAACCGGCATCCAGACGCGCTTGGACCGGGTCGGCGGCCGGCGCGGCCGCCTTCGGCCTGGCCGCGCTGGCGGCCATGGCGGCGTTCGCCTGGATCTTCCGGCCCGCGCGCCAGATCCCGGCGGCGGCGGCCGAACGCGGCCAGGACCGCTCCGTCATGCGGCAGGCGCTGGCGCCGGAGGCCGTGCGCCGCACCCTCGACGAGATCGAGGCGCTGGGTTCGCGGTCGCCGGGTCAGCCGGGGCACGCCGCCCTGGCCGCGCTGATCGCCGACCGCTACCGGCGGGCGGGGCTGGAGGTGATGGAGCAGGAGCTCGACACCGTGCATCCCTGCACCACGAACGCGGTCCTGACCGTCGACGGCACGCGGGTGGATCTTGCGCTCTGGTCCGCGCCGCCCAACCACGTGCAGCCGCACGTGACGCCGCCGGAGGGCCTCGAGGGCGAACTGCTGCTGGTGACGCCGGAGAGCATCCGCGAAGGCGTGGACTTCCACGACAAGATCGCGCTCGTCGACCTCGCCCGCCCGCTGTTCAAGGAACTGGAGCTGAGTCCCGCCCGCTATTGCGAACTGGGCTTCCGGGCGATGATAGTGTCGCATGCCGACGGTCTCGACCAGATGCCCTGGCCGCGGCTTGCGGAACTGCGGCTGACGTATCCGCTCAACTATGTCCGGCTGGTCGCGGATCCCGCCATTTTCGACTATGCCGGACGGCGCGTGCGGCTCGACGTGCAGGCCGCCTACCAGTCGTTCGCCACACGTAACCTGATCGGGGTGATGCGCGCCCCGGGCGGCGCGTCGCGGCGGGCGATGGTCGTGGGCGTCTCCTACGACGGCTTCACGGTGCTGCCGGACCTGAACCACGGCTCGCTGCAGGCGCTCCAGGTGGCGCTGCAACTGCGCCTGCTCGAAGGCCTGGCGCCGCACCGCGCGCACCTGCAGCGCGACGTCGTCTTCGTGGCCACCGGCGGCGACTACCTGGCGCAGGACAGCCTCGACACGCTGCTCGCCACCCTGGGCATAGCCGGCGAGTCGGCGACGCAGCGGGCGCGGATCGAGGACGCGGCGCGCGAAAATAGCGTCCGCCTCGACGCGGTCAACGCCATCGCGACCTGCCTGGCCGACGAGCGCTTCGCCCGCGAGGCCGCCGCCAGCGACGCCCTCCTGAGCCCCCTGCCGGAGACGGCGCGCGACCTCTTCCACGACCAGTTCCGGCTGCTCCTGCGCCGTCGCGTCTTCGACGCCGCCGAGACGCTGCTGCAGGCGCAGATCCGTTTCGAGCGCCATCCGGACGACCTGACGGGCGCGCCCTACCGCGAGTTCCTCGCGGCCAAGCGGCGCCACGACCGCCTCAACACGCTGTCGGCGCTGCCGCTGTCGCGCTACATCGAGCGCGGCGACATCGAGCCCTTCGACCTGCGCGCCGCCCTGCGCGAGCGGTTCGCGCACCTGCGCGCCTTCCACGAGACGCGCGCCCGGCGCCTGCGCCAGGAGCTCGCCCTGAACACCCTGCTGGGAGGCTACGGCGAGCTGATGCTGCTCTCGCCCGCCCTCTGTCCGACGACCGAACCGCAGGAGCGCGAGACCATCAGCTTCTCGGGAGGCGGCTCCAATATCCCCTACGCCGAGGCGGCCAACGCCTTCCTGCGCCTGCTGCAGGATGCCGTCTTCACGCTGGATCTCCAGGACCGGGTCGCGATCGACTTCCGCGGCGCCCGGCACGGCAACCAGATGACCACGAGCCTCGCGGGCATGCCGCTCTTCGCGTTTCCCTGGTCCATTCTCTCGCATCCCGGCTTCGCGGTCATCTCGCCGCGCAATGACTACCGCGTGTTCCAGTCGCCGCTGCCTCCGCCCGCGATGACCAACCTGGCCAGCCTCGCCGCCTCCATGCAGGTGATGGGCGAGGCCGCGCTCGCCGCGGCGTACGGGCAAGGAGTCTTCCGGCCCCTGCAGCGCAACTACTACAACACTTACGCGCTGCGGGGCTCGGTCTACGCCGCCGGCGTCGGCAACGCCGTGGTGCCCAACTTTCCCGTCGATGGCGCCCTGGTCTGCCGCCAGGAGGAGAGCGGCGTGGACACGCCCCCGGGCGGCTACCAGAGCAAGAACCTGTTCTTCACCGATCCCTACGGACGCTACGAGAAGGCCATGCTGACGGTGCCGTTCCCGAAATGGAACAACTTCGCACCGGTCGAGGCCGCCCTCTTCGCGGCCGACGGCCTCATCACGCACTACAAGGACAGCGGCATGGCCGCGCAGAACATATACAACTCGCGCGAGATCAGCTACGAGGGCCTGCCCGCCAACCTGATCCTCTTCCGCGGCAGCCCCGTGGCGCTGCTCAACCGGGTCAATCCGCAGTCGATGCGCAACTTCACGGGCGTGGAGCTCCTCAAGGTTAAAGGCCTCGCCCCGTTCGCCAGCAAGGCCTCGTTCACCGCGGGCTCCGGCTTCCTGGAGTTCGTGGATCCCCGGGCGCGCTTCTTCGTGGCCCTCAAGGCCGGCGCCCCCGACAATGAGCAGGTTGCCGCCACGCGCGCCTTCTGCCTGGGCACGCGCGATCCCGCCCATATCCCGAACCCGGACCAGGAGATCGACGGCCCCGGCTATCTCGCGCAGGACACGCCCGTGCTGCGCGACCTGGTCGCCGAGGCCGCCGCCTCCATGTCCCTGCTGGCCGAAAGGCGACTCGCGCTGCAGCACAGGTTCGGCATGGCGGACGAGATGACCGCGCGCTTCCACGCGCGCAGCCGGGAGGCTTATGACGCGGCCGCCCGGCCTGGCCGCCCCCTGCTGGAGCGCCTCGCCGGCTACCGCCAGGCGGCCGCCTACCAGATCCTCAACCACCCGGTCATCCGCGGCACCATCTCCGAGGCCGTATGGGGCATCCTCTGGTACATGGGCCTGCTGGTGCCGTTCATCTTCTTCTTCGAGAAGCTGGTCTTCGGCTTCACCGACATCCGCCGGCAGCTCGCCGCGCAGGGCCTCGTCTTCCTGGCGGTCTTCCTGCTGCTGCGCCTGCTGCATCCGGCCTTCCAGATGATCCGCTCATCGATGATGATCCTGCTCGGCTTCGTCATCATCCTGATCTCCGCCGGCATCACCCTGGTGCTCTCGTCCAAGTTCAAGGAGAACCTCGACGCACTGCAGCGGGCGCAGGGCGCGGTCAAGGGCGCGGAGGTCAACAAGGCGGGGGTCATGCTGACGGCCTTCATGCTGGGCCTCAACAACATGCACAAGCGCAAGGTCCGCACCGGACTGACCTGCGCCACGCTGGTTCTGATGACCTTCGTGATGATCTGCTTCACCTCGGTGCGCAGCCGCATCGTCGAGAAGGAGCGCGCCCTCGGCAAGGCGCCCTACCAGGGGCTGCTGCTGCGGGAACCCCGCTTCATGCCCATCGGCGCCGGGGAGATCGCGGCCCTCGATGGCCGCTATGGCGGCGCCTTCGCCGTCAACGAACGGATCGCCCTGGTCGGCCGTTACCTCCGGGGGCCGATGGCGGGCCAGGAGCTGGACGTCGTCCACGGCGAGGGGCCGGACGCCCGGCGCCTGACCGCCAAGTCGGCGCTGCTCTTCCGCGCCACGGAGCCGATGCAGGGCGGCATCCGGCTGCTGACGACCAACGGCTGGTTCACCGCGGCGCAGGCGCAACGCACGGCGGGGCCCTATCCGGTTATCATGTCCGACGACATGGCCGGGACGCTCGGCCTCGCGCCCGCCGCGGTCGATGCCGGGGGACGGCAGGTGAAGATCAACGGCGTGACGTTCGAGGTGCATGGCATCTTCGACGCCGAGTCGCTGGAACAGGCGCGCGACCTGGACGGCGACAACCTGCTGCCGTTCGACGCCGAGGCCGTCGTGAACCCGCAGCTCAGCGGGAACAGCCTGCTGGCAGAACGCGACGACCCGCGCCTGCCCGCCGCCCAGATCATCCTGGGCCTGGCGGGCGGATTCCCCGTGCAGACCGCCGGCGAGATGCGGACGCTCTCCGTGGCGGTGGACATGGGGAACACCGGATTCGCCGAAGCCCGGCGCGAGGTCGCCCGCTATCTCGAGCAAACGGGGCGGCAGACCTGCTACGGCCTCGACGGCACGGCCTACCTCGGACAACGGGCGCGCCGGGCGTCGCTGGCCGGTCTGGCCGACCTGCTGATCCCGCTGGTGATCGCCGCCCTGACGGTGCTCAACACCATGAAGGGCTCGGTCTACGAGCGGCGCGACGAGATCTTCGTCTACAACGCTGTAGGCATCGCGCCGCGCTATGTCTTCTTCATGTTCGTGGCGGAGGCGCTCGTCTATGCCGTCGTCGGCGCCGTGCTGGGCTACATCCTCAGCCAGGGTACGGGCCGCATCCTCACGGCGCTGGACTGTACCGGCGGCCTGAACATGAACTTCACCTCGATCTCCACGATCTACGCCTCGCTGGCGATCGCCGCCGCGACGCTCGCCTCGACCTACTTCCCGGCGCGCTCGGCCATGCAGATCGCCAAGCCGGCCGACAACGCCGGCTGGAAGCTGCCCGAGACGGAGAACGACGAGCTGGCCTTCGACCTGCCCTTCACGTTCACGCATTTCGACCGCATCGCCGTGCTGGGCTTCTTCCACGCCTATTTCGTCAACCACGGCGAGGGCAGCGCGGGACCCTTCTTCGCGGCGGAACCCAGGCTGGTGATCGCCCGCCGCGACGAACTGGCGGACGGCGCTCCGGTTCCGGCGCTCGAGGTTCTGGCGTGGCTCAAGCCCTTCGACCTCGGCGTGTCGCAGCGCATCGTGATCGAGCTGGCCGCGGATGCCGCGACCGGCGAATACCTCGCCCGCATGCGGTTGCAGCGCCAGACCGGCGCGCGCGAAGCCTGGCTGCGGCTCAACGCGCCGCTGGTGCGGCGCATCCGCCGCCATTTCCTCCACTGGCGCGTCGTCACGGACGACATGAAACGCGACTACCACGCCCGCGCCCGGAGCCTGCTGGAGCAGGCGGCCGCAACGCCACCGGCGCCCGACCGCGAAGACGCGGTCACTGCACCAGAATGAGCGTGCCGGGATTCTTAAACCGGATTTCGCCGGTCGTGTAGAGCGACCGCATGTCCCAGTAGGCCGGCTCGCCCGGCAGGCTTATCGTCACGAACCTTCCCGGCGCCGCCGCGAAGTCCAGGATCTTGAACGTGTCGCCGCCCGCGGGGTGGAAGCCGTCGGTCAGGCTGACTTCGAGCCGGCCCCCGGCGTAAAGCTTGTTGGTGACCACGAGCCGGTCATACTGCCCCGGCAGCCGGCCGCCGAGCTCGATGGCCACCGTGCCGTCCGCGCCGACATAGCGGTTGGTCAGGGAGCCGCAGATCGTCAGCTCGCCGGCCCGCCCGGCGCCGCCGGGACGGAGCGTTCCACCGTTCACGAGCTGTTTGACCTCGACCCAGCCGCACCCCTCGACCACGCCGTTGCTGACGCTTCCCGACGCCGTGGTGCCCGCCAGCAACTGTCCGCCGTCCAGGGACACCGAGCCAATATGGCAGAGGTAGAAGCCTTTGCCAGGGGCGAGTCGCAGTGCGCCGCCATCGACGACGGAGACAACCCCGGTCACACTGCGCAACACCTTCTGCGGGTTGCCGACATTGAGTGTGTTGGACACGTAAAGCACGGAATTAGAGCCGGCCACCGTCAGCCACTGACAGCCGCCTAACGCGCTGTTGTTGTCGATGCCCGTGCAGGAAAAATAGCCGCCGTTGGTGACGATCACGCTGCCCCATCCATGGCTATACCCTCCGCTCGCGCTGCCCAACATCAACCCCCCACCAGCGTCCACCCGGGCACCGGGGCCGTCCACGATCAGCGTGGCGCAGTTGTCGAAACTGCTGATCGTGCTGCGCAGGTAAAGCGAGCAGTATAGCGCGATCCTCGCGTCCCGCACCGTGATGCGCGTGCCGGGATTGTCCCAGTAGTGCCGCTTGTTGGTGTCGGTGCCGATCAGCACACCGTTCGTGATGACGACCTTGGCCCCGGTGTTGAAATAGATGCCCGGCTCTTTGCTGTCCGTGACGGTTACCGTCTGTGTCTGGCTGTTCAGGTTGAAGACGACCGAACCGCCCGAGACGGTCAGATGACAGTTGGTCATAGGCCCGCTCCAGTCCACTGTTTTGGGGGCGAGTGCCAGCTTGAATGTCGCGTTGTCGTTCGTGCCCGGCACGCGGCTCGGGTTCCAGTTGCCCGGGGCCGTGAACAGCCCGCCCGCGGCGTTGGTCCAGGTGACCACGGGCGCCACCGCCCGCAGGCCCAGGGGCGCGAGCAGCATGGCCCCCGCCACTCCCATGCGGCAAGCGCGCGCCACCGCGCCGACCGGCGCGATCGTTCTCTCCAGGCGTTCAGCTTTCATTTGCATCTCCTTCTCCCGTGACACGCAGGACATACGCTCAGCCGCGTGGAATCAGGCCCGCCTCCATCATGTCGAACGCCTGGCTCAGCAGTTCCACATGCGTCGGGCAGTTGAACAGGTTCCGGGCACGGCGCGGCGCATTGAGTCTGGCGGGATCCCGGAGGGAGCCGGGCAGATTGTCGACCACCGCGCGGAATTCGTTCTGCCAGCGGAAGGCCACATTGCGTTCCCATTCCTGCCTGAAGCGCTGATCGTCGGTGATGGCGGACGACCGTTCCGCTAATAGGCTCGCGAACAGCGCCTGTTCCCCGCCATCGAGGGTGGTCACGGTGAAGGTGTCCCGCAGCTTGTAGGAGATGAGTTCCACGGCCTCGATCCGCCGGGCGGAAATTCCCAGGCGCAGCAGGAAGCCGGTATCGGTGTCGGGATGGACCGACACATATGAGCTGTCGAAGACCAGATTTCCCAGGCTGTAGGCGATCAGCTTATCCTTGTAGCGTTCCGCCCCCTGCACGACATGCGGATGATGGCCGATCACCGCGTCGGCCCCGGCATCCACCAACTGGCGGTAAGCCGCCCGGATGCGGGGCGAGGGCGTCGTCATGAACTCATGGCCGGCATGCACGTAGACCAGCAGGAAGTCGCAGGCGCCGCGCAGGTCGCGGATCGCATGCACATCCTCGCCGGGCCGGAACCAGGACGAGCCGGCGGCCTGTTCCGAGGCCACGTTCAGCTCCTTCTCCGCCAGCGCCCAGATGCACACCTTCAGCCCCTTGACGGTTACCGAAAGGGGCTGCTGCGCCTCGGTCAGGTTGCGACCGGCTCCGGTATGCAGCAGCCGCTGCCGCTCGAGGCTCGCGGCCGTCTGGCGGTAGCCCTCGTCGCCGAAATCCCGGATGTGGTTGTTGGCCAGGCCGACGGCCGTCACGCCGAGGCCGCGCAGGTAGCCCGCGACCGCCGGATCGGCGCGCAGCCCGCGCTCGCCCGGGGTGTTGCACGGCAGCCCCGCGGCGCACAGCGGCGCCTCCAGATTGACAAGGCAGAAGTCGTTATCACGAAAGGCCTTCTGCAAGGCCTCGTCGAAGATCGCCTCGTCCCGCAGAATTTTCGCCTCGTACCGATTGATGGGGCACAAGTCCCCTCCCAGCAGCAGTGTCGCCTGATGACCAGCGGCACCGGTGAAGGCCGGAAAGGAAGCAAGATCCAGTTTCATGGTTCCATGATATTCCAAGTATGGAAGGGGGGCAAGCGCGGCTTGGATGCGGCTCGGATGTGCGAGGAATTTCGGACGCAACCGTTGCCGTAATCACCAATCGCCGGCATTTCCATGCGCTTTCTCGCATGCCACGTGGCGAACCGAGGACACTGCGCGAGCCGTGTCAACGCAGAATCAACAGCGTCTGCGGCGGGCCATGGGGCCGGATTTCGATGTTGTCGAGACCGAGGGCCTGCGCATAGGTCGTCACCGTGCCGGCGGCGACCCGGTAGTGCCAGGCCAGGAAGAGCGAAGTTCCGGGCAGGAACCGCAGCGGCCCGAGCCGCCCGGCACAGTGGACGACCGCGCCCGGCGCGGCATCATATCCCGCCGTGATGTCGTCGGCGGTAAAGACGACGCGTAAAGGCTCGCAGGCCGGCGTCCATTGCGCGCCGTCAGGCGAGGTGAGCAGCTCGACGGCGAAGCCTGCCGGGTTCGTGCCCATGCGGTACTTCTCGACATCGAAGGCCACGTCTATGGCGGGAATGATGTCGCGGGAGACGTTGACCAGCCGCGCCATCAGGCTGCCCGACTTGATGTCCTCGCCCTTGCAGAGGAAGCCAACCGACCTGTCGGGCGCCGTCGCCGGATCGCCGGCGCCGAAATTGTAGATGCCGGCGGTGGACGGCAGGTTGTTGCCGCCGCATAGGTCGGTGGCCGTGGTCGCGTCCGCAAAGCAGCCAACCGCGTCCGCCGCATCCGACAAGCCGGCTTTCCAGCCTGCCGGCAGCCTGGCGGCGGCCAAAAAACCGTCCTCCATGGAGTCGAAGTCCTCGCCATGCCTCCGCCCCGGTATGACAGGAATCCACCACTGCGGCGCGACGGCAATCGCGACGCCCTGCGTGGCGCAGCCGCCTTCGTTGTCGGTGGCGACGAAGTCCACACTGTAGAGGCCCGCCAGCGGCGGCGTCCACGACCACAGGCCCGCCAGTCCGGCGGCGCCGGGCTGCGTGTCCAGCAGGCCGGCGGCGCCGGTGATCGTCCCGCTGACGGCCTCCAACCGCGCGACCGCGCCGTCAGAGTCCGTCGCCAGCATGGCCAGATTCAGGCGCTGGCCCGCGATCATGTTGGTCGCGGCGGGGAGGCCGGCGATGACCGGCGGCAAATTGGCGAGTACCGTGCCCGTGACAGCCACCGCCACGCTCGCGGCGCCCGGGCTGGAAACCACAACGCTGCCGTCGAAAGTGCCGGCCGCCGCCCCCGTCAGGCGCACATACAGGTTGGTTTCCGGAACCTCTCCGTCCGCGGGAGCCAGTGTGAGCGCCGCGTCATATCCGCAGTCGGACTGGAGTGCGACAACATACCCGCCGGGGGCCGCGACCGTGACCAGATTGCTCAGGTTCATTCCCGAAACAACGAAGCCCTGGGGCGCAGAGGGCGCGCCAAGGCGCGCGGCAAAGGTTTCGAGTTCGGACGGTGCGGCGGCGAGCGCCGGCGCCACGTAGTCGCTCATGGCCAGGTCGTCGATGTTGACGCGCTTCTCGTCGGTTCCCCCGGAGACCGTGAGCTTCAGGCGCACGGCGCCGGCCACGTTGACGTTCGTGAAGACGGCTTCGCGCCACTCCGCCGACGTTGTCTGCGCGTCGGAGACGAAGGCGTCCCAGGAGGCGCCGCCATCGCGCGAGACAGCCAGGGTCCAGGTGACGCCGGCGCCGCTGTCGCTGCCGTATAGTCCATGGAAGAGGCTGACCTCCCCCACGCCATTGGTCTTGTCGAAGAGCATGGTCAGCATGCCGCCACTGCCGCGGACACGCGCGGAGGCGCCGCCGTGGCGCTGGTCGGACGCGTCGTCGCCGATCAGCGCGTTATCGAACTGCCAGCGGCCCCCGGTGGCTTCGACCTCGCCGACGGCGTAGCTTGTCTTGGAGCCCTTTTCAAAATCCTCGCAGAAGACCAGGTGCGAGCGATCGCGTTCCACCGTGCCGAAGAGCGCCACCTGCACCGGAAGCAGCAGGCCGCCCCCGGCGACCAGCAGGTTGCCCGCTACGGCGGCCGGCGACGTAGCTGCAGCCAACCGCACATGAACGTTGGTGGCCGCGATGACGCCCGCGTTGTGATTGGTTAGGCAGGGGGCGAAGACGCTCCCGTTCCAGGAGATCTCGAATCCCTGCGGCGCCGTCAGCGTCACCGCGTCCGTCAGGTTGCTGCCCGTCAGCGTGAAGCCCAGGGCGGCCGAAGGCGTCCCCACGAGCGTGTAGAAGCCCGAAAGCGACGGCGCCGAGACATGCACCGTCGGCGGATTCGCCAGCGGCGGATGGGCGGTGATGACCACGTCGTCGACACCCAGGCCCTGCGCGGAGGTGGTCGTGGTGCCGGAAGCGACGCAGTAGTTCCAGGCGAAGCAGATCGTCTCTCCCGGTTCCAGCGGCTGGTTGACCAGCACGTTGGTCACAAGCTTGACCAGCACCTCCTGATCGGGAGGCGCGCTGCCGCCCTCCCAGGCCAGCGTCCCGGCGGGCACCTCGGTCCAGGCGACGTCGTTGGTCGAGAAGAAGAGGCGTAATGCGAAGCCGGCCGCGTTGTCCCCGTGCCGAAACTTCCGCCCGGCACATGAAACGCGGAAATAGCCGATGCTGTCCGGCCCCTGGTGGGCGTACGAAAAATAGAGGTTGCAGTTCCTGTAGCCGGTACCGGTGGCCAGCCATCCCACGGCGCGGTCGGCCGCGTTGCTGCCGAAGTTGTAGATGCCGCCGGTGGTAGTGCCCATGGTCGTCCCCGTGAAGCTTTTCGTGGTCGCGTTGGTGGCGTTGGCGGGATCGCCCGGCCGGCGCGCCGTCTCCGCCGAGAGCGTGCTGGCGGCATCGGTCTTCCATGGCGCGGGGAGCGTGGCGTCCGCGGCGGTGGCCAGGCTGTTGAAGGACTCGCTCGCGACCGTGACGGGGGCGGCGCGGCCGCCCGCCGGCAGGCAGGCCATCAGGACGGCGGCGAAAACGCGCGCGATACTGTCTTCACGCAGGAATATCATGGCACCTCCGTAACCCAAGCTTGGCGCCGGCCGAAAGACCCGGAAGCCGTCGCCCTCCATAGCATGATTCTGCCCGGAGGCAGCACCCATGGATGTTGACCTGATACACAATCCCGCCTGTTTTGTCAACGGGAACATTTTCACGCATTTTCAGCCGCTTGACAGGTCCGCAGCTTTTTCGCAAAGTGTCTGCTAGGCCCCGCCGGTTCGCGGGGCGAAAGGATGCCGCTCATGGCGCTGCTGCACACGCATTTCTTCTCCGAGATCCTGGGCATGCAATGCACGATGGACGTGCTCCTGCCCCAGAAGCCCTCCCGTCCCGCCCTGCCGGTCCTCTGGCTGCTGCACGGGCTCTCGGACGACCACTCGATCTGGCAGCGCCGGACGAGCATCGAGCGGTATGCCGACGCCCTTGACCTGGCAGTCATCATGCCGAACGTCCACCGCAGCTTCTACACCGACATGCATCACGGACTGCCCTACGAGCGGTTCATCGCGGACGAGCTGCCGGCCATCGCCCGCGGCCTCTTCCACATCTCCGACCGGCGCGAGGAGACCTTCGTGGCGGGGCTCTCGATGGGCGGCTACGGCGCCTTCAAGCTGGCGCTCAAGTATCCCGGGCGCTACGCGGCGGCCGCCAGCCTCTCGGGGGCGCTAGACATGGCGTCGCGCTGGGAGCGCGGCGAGCGCATCGGCGACATGGAACTGATCTTCGGTGGCTCGCCGGCCGGCACCCCGGACGACCTGATGTTCCTCGCCCGGCGCATCGCCGACGGCCCCGCACAGCCGCGTCCGCGCCTCTTCCAGTGCTGCGGCACCGAGGATTTCCTGCTCGGCGACAACCGCGCCTTCCGCGACCTGGTCCTCGGGCTGGGCCTCGATCTCGTCTACCGCGAGGCGCCCGGCAACCACAACTGGGCCTTCTGGGACACACATATCCAGCAGGTGCTGGCATGGCTGACGGAGTTGCAGGCCGGAGCGAAGTGAGCGCACGACCGCACGCGGCCGGCGAGACCATCGCCGCCGTGGCCACGGCCCCCGGCCCCGCGGGCATCGCCATCGTGCGCATTTCGGGGCCTGATGCCTGGGCCATCGCCGCCCGCGTGACGCGGCTGCCGCAACCCCTGCCGGACTGGGCCGCGGCGGCCGGCCGTGCGCTCCATGCCCGTTTCACGCACCCGCGCAGCGGCGAGGCGCTGGACGACGGCGTGCTGCTGGTCTTCCGCGCCCCGCGCAGCTACACCGGAGAAGACGTGGTCGAGCTGCAGGGCCACGGCGGCAGCGTCGCGGCCCGCCGCCTGCTGGAGGCGGTTCTCGCCAGCGGCGCGCGCCTCGCGCAGCCCGGCGAGTTCACCCGGCGCGCCTTCCTCAACGGGCGCCTCGACCTGACCCAGGCCGAGGCCGTGCTGGATCTGATCCAGGCGCGGACCG
>CAYRPP010000024.1:0-12846 GCA_964426115.1 uncultured Lentisphaerales bacterium
GTCATCCGCGGCCTGCGGCGCGACAGCCGCCCCGGCCTGCGCCGCTACTGCGGGCAGCGCGACATCCCGCGCGTGCTCGGCGGCATGGGCCTCGCGATCCTGAGCACCTCCAGCGGCATCATGGCCGACAAGGAGGCGCGCCGGCGCAAGCTCGGCGGCGAAGTGCTGTGTTCCGTTTGGTAAGGATAGAACGATGTCGAAAATCGGAAAGAACCCGGTCGCCGTTCCGGCCGGAGTGACCGTCAAGGTGGAGGGCCGGGTGGTCTCGGTCAAGGGCCCCCGCGGCGAGCTCCGGTTTGGGCTCCCCGACGGCATCGCGGCGCGCGTGGAGGGTGCGGCGCTGCTGGTATCGCGGCGCGATGAATCGCGCGCGCAGCGCAGCCTCCACGGCCTATGCCGCACACTCTGCGCCAATATGGTCACCGGCGTCACCGCGGGCTACAGCCGCGAGCTGCTCATCGAGGGCACCGGATTCAAGGCCCAGGTCCAGGGACAGAAGCTGATCCTCTCGCTGGGCTTCGCCTCGCCGAAGGAGTTTCCGGTCCCCGACGGGATCAAGGTCAGCGAGAAGCAGGGCGTCCGCCTGCTGGTCGAGGGCAACGACAAGCAGCTCGTCGGCCAGGTCTCGGCCCGCATCCGCAGCTACTATCCCGCCGAGCCCTACAAGGGCAAGGGCATCCGCTACGCGGACGAGGTCATCCGCCGCAAGCAGGGCAAGAAGCTGGCCTAGCGCCCCACAACCGGAGTTTCTGAGACTATGAAGAATCGCAAAGAGCAGCGCCAGCGGCGCCATCAGCGCCTGCGGCAGCGCGTCAAGGGCACCGCGGAACGCCCGCGCATGTCGATCTGCATAAGCCACCGCCACATCTACGTGCAGTTCATCGACGACGACGCGCAGCGCACGCTGGCCGCGTCCTCGACCGCCGGCTCCACGGCGCCCGTCAACTGCGCCGCCGCGCGCGTGCTGGGCCAGGTGGCCGCCGGCGCGGCCCTGGAGCATGGGATCGCCCGCGTGGTGGTCGATCGCGGCGGGTTCCGCTACCACGGGCGTGTCCGCGAGATTGTCGAGGCGGCCGTGGCCGCGGGACTGTCGATCGGCGAGAAGGACAAGACGGAAGAGGAGTCCAAGTGAGCGCAATGGAACGCAAGGGCAGGAGCGAGACCGCGGAACAGGACAAGCTCGACGAGCGCGTGGTCTTCGTCAACCGCTGCTCGAAGGTCGTCAAGGGCGGCCGCCGCTTCAGCTTCAGCGCCGTGGTTGTCGTCGGTGACCGCGAGGGGCGCGTCGGTTTCGGCTTCGGCAAGGCCAACGAGGTGAGCGAAGCCATCCGCAAGGGCGGTGACGCGGCGCGGCGGCAGATGGTGCGCGTCACGATGCACGGGCGCACGATCCCCCACGAGGTGGTCGGCGTGTGCGACGGCGGGCGCGTGCTGCTCAAGCCCGCGCCGGACGGCAGCGGCGTCATCTGCGGCGGCGGCATGCGCCCGGTGCTCGAGGCCGCCGGCGTGCGCGACGTGGTGGGCAAGTCCCTCGGCAGCAAGAACCGGCTCAACGTGGTCAAGGCCACGATCGTCGCCCTGGAGCGGCTGCGTTCCAGCGAGACGGTCGCCGCCGCCCGCGCCTAATGTCATGAACATGCCGCGGCCGGGGCCGCGGCGGGGAGAGTCTCCGACCATGGATCTGCACAGCTTGACAAACGAGCCCGGCACCCGCACGAGCCGCAAGCGCCGGGGGCGCGGACGCGCCTCGGGCCTCGGTAAGACGGCCGGTCGCGGCCACAAGGGCCAGTACGCCCGCAAGGGACACAAGGTCAAGAGCCACTTCGAGGGCGGCCAGATGCCCCTGTTGCGGCGCCTGCCGAAGCGCGGTTTCAAGAACCCGGCGCGCATCCCCTGGGAACCGGTCAACATCGCGGCCCTCAACCGCTTCGCGGACGACACCGTGGTCGACGTGGCCGCCCTGGCCGCCGCCGGACTCGTCTCCGGCTGCCGCGCACGCGCCAAGATCCTCGGCGCGGGCGATCTGGCGCGCCGCCTGACCGTGAAGGCCGGCGCCTGCAGCGCCGCGGCGCGCGCCAAGATCGCGGCCGCCGGAGGCACCTGCGAAACCCCTGGGGAGTGACGCCATGCTTGCAGCGTTCGCCAACACCTTCAAGGTTCCCGAGCTCCGAAAACGCATCCTCTTCACCTTTGGCCTGGTCTTCATCTGCCGCCTGGTGTCGATGGTGCCGACTCCGGGGGTCAACTGGCGGGCGCTGGAGGCGGCGCTGGCGAGCATCAAGGCCGCCGGCGAGGTCGGCGGCGGTATCATGGGCATGTTCGACGTCTTCACCGGCGGCGCCATGAGCCGCTGCTCCGTCGGCTTCCTCAGCATCTGGCCCTACATCAGCGCCTCGATCATCCTGCAGCTCATGACGGCCATCATCCCGGCCCTCGAGCGCCTGGCGCGCGAGGGCGATACGGGCCGCCAGAAGCTCAACCAGTACACGCGCTACTTCACCATCGTCATCTGCGTCTTCCAGGGCTTCTTCCTGGCCCGCATGCTGGAGAACCCGGGCTTCTTGGGACAGGGCGACCTGCATCTGGTCAACAACCCCGGCCTGTCCTTCGAGCTCCTGACGGTCATCGCCATGACCGCCGCCTCCATGCTGATCATGTGGCTCGGCGACCAGATCACCGCCCGCGGCATCGGCAACGGCATCTCGCTGATCATCATGATCAACATCTGCAGCCGCCTGCCCGTAGCTCTGATCGAGGCCTACGACCGGTACTTCTCGGCCCAGGCGGCCCACAGCCTCTTCGAGCTGGCTCTGCTGTGCCTCGTGGGTTTCCTGGTCACCGCCGGCACGGTCATGCTGACGCAGGGCGTGCGCAAGGTGCCGATCCACACCGCGCGTCGCACCGTTGGCGCCAAGACCTACGGCGGGCAGGCCAGCTACATGCCCCTGCGCGTCAACTTCGCCGGCGTCATGCCGATCATCTTCGCCCAGCCGCTGCTGCAGTACCCGGCCGCCCTGCTGACGCGCATCGACACCGACAGGCTCCCCTGGCTCGGCTGGGCCAAGTGGGTCGGCGGCCAGATGGTCGAGATGACCAGCGCCATCTACCTCGTCTCGTTCACGGTGCTCGTGCTCTTCTTCTGCTTCTTCTGGGTCGCTACCCAGTTTAACGCCATGCGCATCGCCGACGAGCTCAAGCGCACCGGCGGCTACGTCCCCGGCATCCGCCCCGGACGGGCCACCGCCGAGTACCTCGACCACACCATGACGCGCGTAACGCTCATCGGCGCCGTCGGGCTGATCGTCGTGGCCATCTTTCCGACCCTGCTGCGCGGGCAGCTCAGCATCCCCTGGGAGATGGCCTCCTTCTTCGGTGGCACCAGCCTGCTGATCGTTGTAGGCGTGGCGCTCGACACCCTGCGGCAGATGGAGTCCATGCTGCTGATGCGCCACTACGACGGGTTTCTCAAGCACGGACGTCTGCGCGGCAGGAAGTAGACGGCATGAAAGTGATTGTCCTGCTTGGCGCGCCGGGTTCCGGCAAGGGCACGATCGCCGCAAGGTTGTCGCGCCGCGAGCCGGCGCTGCGCCATGTATCCAGCGGCGACCTGCTGCGCGCCGCCATGCGCCGCGACGGTACCCCGGCCGAGCGCGCCGCCGCCGCCGCCATGCGTCAGGGCGAGTTGGTCGCCGACGAGACCGTCGGCGCGCTGGTCAATGCGCGCCTGCGGCAGTGCGCCCCGGACGAGATCCTGCTGCTTGACGGTTACCCGCGCAACGTGCGCCAGGCCGCCGCACTGGAGGCCGAGGCCGCGCGCGCCGGCACCGCTGTCGCCGCCGCCGTCTGGCTCGATGTTTCCGAGGCGGTACTGGTCAGCCGCCTCGCCGGACGCCGCGTCTGCGGCGCCTGCGCCGCCAACTACCATGTCACCAACATGCCGCCGCGCGTCGCCGGCATCTGCGATGCCTGCGGCGCGGCGCTGGTGCAGCGCGAGGACGACCGTCCTGAGCACGTGGCGCGGAGGCTGGCAGTCTACCGCGAGCAGACGGCGGCGCTGATCGAATGGTACGCGGAGCGCGGACTGCTGGTACGCATCGAGGCGGGCGCCGATGCCGACACGACCGCCGCGCAGGTCGCCCGGGCGGTGTTGGAGTGATCGCGATCAAGAACCAAGAGCAGCTCGCGGGGATGCGGGCCAGCGGGCGCCTGGCGGCCGAGGTGCTGCGGGAAGTCTGCAGCGCCGTCGCGCCCGGGGTCACCACCGCCGAGCTCGATGCCGTGGCGGCGCGGGCCATCCGCGCGCGCGGCGCCGAGAGCGCCTTCCTGAATTACCGGGGCTTCCCGGGGACGATCTGCGTCTCGGTGAACGACGAGGTGATCCATGGCATCCCGGGCGGCCGGGTGATCGCCCTGGGCGACGTGGTGAGCGTGGATGTCGGCGTGCGTTACGGCGGATTCTGCGGCGACAACGCCGAGACCGTCATGGTCGGCGTCTCGGATCCCGGGGTCGTGAGCCTCGTCGAGACGGCGCGCCGCGCTCTCGCCGAAGGCATCGCGGCCGTGGCGCCGGGCCGCCGCCTTTCCGACGTGTCGCACGCCGTCGAGCAGGCCGCGCGCGCCGGCGGCTGCGGCGTGGTGCAGGAGTATGTCGGGCACGGCATCGGGGCCGAGCTCCACGAGGAGCCGCAGGTGCCCAATTTCGGGCGAGCCGGACGCGGCCCGCTGCTGCAGGCCGGCATGGTCTTCTGCATCGAGCCCATGCTCACCCGCGGTGGGCGCCAGGTGCGCGTGCTGCCTGACGGCTGGACGGTATTGACGTGCGACGGCTCGCCGGCGGCGCATTGCGAGCACATGGTAGCGGTGATGCCGGGTGGGGCCGAGGTGCTTACGCCGCGGTGACCGGCGCGCGCCGCCCCGCTCTTTTGGAGTGGACGGACGCGGGTGGTTTCGTGTAAACTAACTGGCTTTTGCGATTTGGAGAGAATCACCATGAAGGTGCGAAGTTCGGTGCGTCGGATATGCGAACGCTGCAAGATCGTGCGGCGGAAGGGCGTCGTGCGCGTAAGCTGCACGAATCCCCGCCATAAACAACGCCAAGGTTGATCGGAGATACTGACCATGCCGAGAATGATGGGTGTGGACATTCCTGGACGCAAGCGCGTGGACTACGCCTTGCGGTACATCCACGGAATCGGTCCGGCGCGCGCGCGCGCAATCGTGGCGGCCTGCAAGGTCGAGGCGGCCAAGCATGCCGACGACCTGACGCCGGATGAGATCCGCCAGTTGACGGCCTACATCCAGGAGCACTACCGCGTAGAGGGCGACCTGCGGCGCGAGGTGTCCCAGAACATCCGCCGCCTGATCAGCACCGGCAGCTACCGCGGGCAGCGGCACCGCAAGGGGCTGCCCGTGCGCGGGCAGCGCACCCGCACCAATGCCCGCACCCGCAAGGGATCGAAGAAGACCGTCAGCGCCGTGCGCGACAAGACGGTTCGCACCGCCATGAAGAGCGAAGCTTAAACATGGGGCCTGACGCATGAGCGAAGAGAAAGCCAAGACGGAAAAGACCGAAGAAGTCAAGCAGCCCGGCCAGGTCAGCGAGGCCATGGCCGTGCTGGGCGCCGGCGGGCCCGATGTGGCTGCCGCGGGCGCCGAGGCCGACGAGAAGGCCCGCAAGAAGGCGCGCGCGCGTTCGGTGCCGGCCGGGATCGCCTTCATCAAGGCCACCTTCAACAACACGATCGTCTCCATCGCGGATGCGCGGGGCGGCGTGATCGCCTGGAGCTCGGCCGGCAAGGCCGGCTTCAAGGGCTCGCGCAAGTGCACGGCCTTCGCCGCGACGATGGTGGCGCAGGACGCCGCGCGCCAGGCCTACGCCAAGGGCATGCATGAGGTCGAGGTGCGCATGCACGGCGCCGGCGCGGGCCGCGAGTCGGCCGTGCGCGCCATACAGAACGCCGGCATCCAGGTCAGTATGATTCGCGACTGCACCGCCATTCCCCACAATGGGTGCCGTCAGCGCAAGCGGAGGAGAGTCTAATGGGCAGGTACACAGGTCCTAATTGCCGCATGTGCCGCCGTGCCGGCACGAAGCTTTTCCTTAAGGGCGCCCGGTGCTACATGTCCAAGTGCGCCGTCGACCAGGGGCACCCGGCCCCCGGCGTGCATGGCATGCGCCGCAGCCGCAAGATTTCGGAATACGGCCACCAGCTTCGCGAGAAGCAGAAGCTGCGCCGACAGTTCGGCATGCAGGAGGGGCAGTTCCGCCGCTTCTACGAGCGCGCGCTGCGCGCCCGCGGCGTCACCGGCGAGAACCTGCTCCAGATGCTCGAGCTGCGCCTCGACAACGCCGTCTACCGCATGGGCTTCGCGGTCTCGCGTCAGGCGGCGCGCCAGTTCGTGCTCCACAAGCACGTCGCGGTCAACGGCCACACGGCCAACGTCCCCTCCCTGATCCTCAAGACGGGCGACGTAGTGACCGTGCGTGAGCGTCCGCGCAGCCGCGACCAGGCGACACGCGCCATCGAGGTGGCCACGGGCCGCCAGATGCCGGGCTGGCTCTCGGTGGATCCCAAGGCCTTTCGCGGCGAGGTGCTCGCCGTCCCGACGCGCGAGGAGATCGCGCCGGTCGTCGAGGAGCAGGCCATCGTTGAACTCTACTCGCGCTAGGGCGCCGGCCCCGGCCGCCCGCCGCCCGCGGTAAGCGCCAGCCGAAAGGATCGCAACCATGTCAGTTCGAGTCAGCCGTTTCGAGATGCCGAAGCGCGTCGTCAAGGACGATGCCACGGCCAATCCCACCTACGCCCGCTTCGTCGCCGAGCCTTTCGAGATCGGCTACGCGCGCACCATCGGCAACTCCCTGCGCCGCGTGATGCTCTCCTCGATCGAGGGCCTCGCGATCACCGCCATCCGCCTCAAGGGCGCCAGCCACGAGTTCTGCTCGCTGCCCGGCGTCTCCGAGGACGTGACCGACATCATCCTGGCCCTCAAGCAGGTGCTGATCAAGGCGCATGGACGCGCCCCCCAGAGCCTCGCCATCCACCGCAAGGGACCATGCGTGGTCACCGCCGGCGACTTCGAGACGACTTCCGTCATCCAGATCGTCAACCCCGAGCTGCCGATCGCCACGCTGGGCGAGGACGGCGAGTTCGATCTCGAGGCCGAAATCTGCACCGGGCGCGGCTTCCACCCCGCCGAATGGAACAAGACCGGCGACCAGGAGATCGGCGTCATCCCCATCGACAGCATCTTCTCGCCGGTCACGCGCGTCAACTTCCAGGTTGAGCACACGCGCATCGGACACCGCACCGACTACGAGAAGCTGGTCATCGAGGTGTGGACCGACGGGCGCATCGCCCCCGAGGAGGCCCTGCGCACTGGCGCCTCGCTGCTGCGCCACCAGTTCGACGTCTTCGTCGACTACAGCGAGGAGGTCGTCGAGGTCGAGGCGGCCGAGCGCCGCGAGGATCAGGACCGCGAGCGCCTGCGCACCATCCTGGCGATGAGCGTCAACGAGATCGAACTCAGCGTGCGCGCGGCGAACTGCCTGAACAACGCCAACATCACGACCGTCGGCGAGCTGGCCTGCAAGACCGAGAACGACATGCTCAAGTACCGCAACTTCGGCAAGAAGTCGCTGACCGAGATCAAAGAGAAACTGGCGGAGCTCGGTGTCGGCCTGGGCATGGAGCTTGACCCGGAACTGCTGGTCCCCTGCCAGAAGAGCAACGAAGCCTAGACATTCCCAGGAAGAGAGCACGAAGCCATGCGCCACAAACGCGTCGCCAAGAAATTCGGTCGTTCCACGTCCCATCGCGAGCAACTGATGGGAGGACTTGTGGCCCACCTGATTGTTCAGGGCCGCATCGAGACCACCCTGCCTAAGGCGCGCCAGACCCGCCGCGATGCCGAGAAAATCGTCACGCTGGCGCGCAAGGGCACCCTCGCCGCGCGCCGCCTGGCCGCCGCCCGCCTGCGCAGCCCGGATGCCGTCCGGCGCCTGTTCGACGACGTGGTGCCCGCCATGGAGGGACGCCCGGGCGGCTACACGCGCATCATCAAGACCCGCGCCCGCCGCGGCGATGCCGCGGAGATGGCGCTCATCGAGTGGGTCGCCGGTCTCAAGGCCGCGGCCGCGCCCGCTCCCGCCCCCGAAGTCCACGACGGAATGCAGGCCTGACCGCCGCCGGGCACCGGTGCCCGGCGTGCGCCGGGCGGTTGCACGCGACATGTTTTCCGACCTCATCCCCGTGAGCTTGCAGCAGGATCTGATGGCGCTCTGCGCCTCGGTCCTGGTGGGGGGGCTCATAGGCCTCGAGCGCCAGGCGCGCGACAAGGCCGCCGGCCTGCGCACCATGATCTTCATCTGCATGGGCGCCACACTCTTCACCATGCTCTCGCGGCGCCTGGCCCCCGGCGACCCGGTGCGCATCGCCGCGCAGATCGTCTCGGGCATCGGCTTCCTCGGCGCCGGAGTCATCCTGCGCGACGGCTCCCGCATTCTGGGCGTCACCACTGCCGCCGTTATCTGGATCGCGGCGGCGCTCGGCATGGGCATCGGTGCCGGGTTCTATCGACTGGTGTTTGCCTCCACCGCCATCGTGCTCGTTATCCTCTGGAGCTTCCGCCGCGTGACGCACCTGATCGACAGCCTCCACGAGGAGCGCTCCTACCGCATCGTCATGGAGGGTGCCTTCGACAAGGCGCACATCGATAACCTGCTGCGCGAATGCCGCCTCGTCTGCCAGTCGCGCTCCTTCGACCGCACCGCAAACCATGCCGGCTGCACGATGCACGTCACCGGGCCGGCCCGGGGCCATGAACGGCTGGTTGAGAGCCTGCTTGGCGATCCGGCCGTCCGGGGAATGCGGGCGTGACGCGCGGTCTGAAAAGTCCGCCCTCGGCCTTGACATTGCGTGGCGGCTTCCGGTAAAATGACTGCTTGTTTTGTCTAAGAAGAACTGAGCCAAACATGAAGAGCTTCCTTCCCAAGGATCCCGGCGTCAATCGCGAATGGATTTTGGTCGATGTCGCCGGAAAGCCGCTCGGCCGCGCCGCCGTGGCGATCGCCAACGCCCTGCGGGGCAAGACCAAGCCGACTTTCACTCCGGCCGTGGACACGGGCGACTTCGTCATCGTCGTCAACGCCGAGAAGGTCCGGCTGACCGGGTCGAAGGAGAACCTCAAGATATACGAGCGCTACTCCGGGTTCCGCGGCGGGCGCAAGACCTTCACGGCCGCCGAGATGCGCGCGCGCCATCCGGAACGCATGATCGAGGAGGCGGTCGCGGGCATGCTGCCCGGCAACCACCTCTGTCAGCGCATGATGCCGCGCCTCAAGATCTATGCCGGCCCCGAACACCCGCACCAGGCGCAGCAGCCGCGCAAGGTCGAGCTGGCCTAGAACCGCGGCCGCCGCCGGCGGCCGCATCAACGCAACCAAGAGGAGTTTCCATGGGGAATGAAATCGCAGCAGCGACGGGACGGCGCAAGACCGCCGTCGCGCGTGTGCGCCTGCTCTCGGGAACAGGCAAATGGACCGTCAACGGCCGCGGGATGCAGGAGTACTTCCCGAGCGAGGCCACCCGCAGCTTCATGCTCCAGCCGCTCGTGCTCACCAACACGGCCGACAAGTTCGACATCGATGTCATCGCCACAGGCGGCGGCTCGACCGGGCAGGCGGGTGCCGCGCGCCATGCCGTCTCGCGTGCCCTGGTCGCGGCCGATCCCTCGCTGCGCGAGCCACTCAAGGCCGCCGGCTGCCTCACGCGCGACCCGCGCATGAAGGAACGCAAGAAGCCGGGACAGCCCGGCGCCCGCAAGCGCTTCCAGTTCTCGAAGCGCTAAGTCACGCGCCCCTCCGGCGCGAAAAGAGACCACTGGTGCAGGCGGGCGCGGCAGCGTGCCCGCTTTGCGCTTTTCTGGAGACAGGAATGCCCCTACGCTTGTTCAAGAAGCTGGGAGAGGCGCTCCGTGAAAAGATCGCCCCGTCGGGCGATGCTCAATCGAAGCCCGCCTCCCCGAACCGCCCGGCCCGCACGGGCGACCAGCAGCCACGTCCGCGCAACCCCAACCGCAACCCCGAACACGACCGCGGACAGAACCGCCGTTCCGCCCCGCGCCGTCCGGAAACCGACGGCCGCAACCGCACGCCGCCCCCGCCGCGCGGGGCGCCCCAGCCCGACGGCGATAACCGCCGCCCACCCCGGCGCCACGACGGCGAATACCCCGAGGCCGCCCGCCAGGGCGGCAACCGCCCGCAAGGCGCGCGCCAGGGCGCCAACCGCCCGCCGCGCGGAGATAGGCGCGGCCCGCGCCGCGAGCCGGACAATGCCCGCCCACCGGCTGCAGAAGTCCGTCCCACGGCTCCCGAGTCCCGTACGGCTGCTCCCGCTCCGACGCCGCCGTCCCCACCCGCCGAACCCTGGTCGCTCGACTCGTTCCAGGTGCCTCCGGCCGAGGGCCGCATGCGGTTCCACGACTTCGACCTCCCCGCCGAGATCATGCACGCCATCGCCGACCTCGGCTTCCAGTACTGCACGCCGATCCAGGCCGCCAGCCTGAAGCAGGCGCTCGCCGGGGCCAACGTCGCCGGCCGCGCCCAGACCGGCACCGGCAAGACCGCCGCCTTCCTTGTCGCCATTCTCTCGCGCTACCTGCGCTCGCCCGCGGCGCGCGCCGACAAGCCCGGCACCCCGCGCGCCCTCGTCATCGCCCCCACGCGCGAGCTCTGCGTCCAGATCTGCGCTGACGCCCAGGCGCTCGGCAAGTACTGCGGCCTGCGCAGCCTCGCCGTCTTCGGCGGCATGGATTATGTCCGCCAGCAGCGCCAGCTCGCCGAGGGCCCCGTGGATCTGCTCGCCGCCACACCCGGACGCCTACTCGACTTCCAGCGCCAGCGCGTAGTTGATCTGAGCCGCGTCGACACCCTGGTCATAGACGAGGCCGACCGCATGCTCGACATGGGCTTCATTCCCGACGTGCGCCGCATCGTGCGCTGCCTGCCCGACCGCGACCGCCGTCAGACCCTGCTCTACAGCGCGACGCTCGACGACGAGGTCATGCGCCTTGCCGCGCAATGGATGCCCAACCCCGTCAAGATCGAGATCGAGCCCGAGCACGTCGCCTCCGACACCATCGAACAGAAGGTCTTCATCGTCACCGCCGCGCAGAAGTTCACCCTGCTCTGCAACCTGCTGAAGAACTGCCGCGACGAGCGCGTGCTGATCTTCGGCAACCGCCGCATCAGCGTGGAACGCCTCGCCGTCCGCCTGCGGCGCCAGGGATTCGCCTGCGAGCTGCTCTCGGGCGACGTGCAGCAGACCCGCCGCATGCGCGTGCTCGATGACTTCCGTTCGGGCGCCGTCAAGATTGTCGTCGCCACCGACGTCGCCGGACGCGGACTCCACATCGCCGACATCGGGATGGTCGTCAACTTCGAGCTGCCCTACGAGGCCGAGGACTATGTCCACCGCATCGGCCGCACCGGCCGCGCCGGCAAGGTTGGCACCGCAGTCTCCTTCGCCTGCGAGGACGAGTCATTCCAGATCCCCGAGATCGAGAAGTTCCTCGGCGAGGAGCTCAAATGCACCCTGCCGGACGACACCCTGCTGACCCCGCTCCCACCGCCCGCACCGCTGCCCTCGCGCGGCGATCGCGATCGCGGCGGCGCCGGCTCTGCCGGACGTTCGGATGGTCGCCAGGGCGGCCCTGATCGCTGGCGCGACCGCCCCCGCGGCGAACGTGGCGAGCGCGGTGAACCGCGACGCTCCGGGCCGCCGCCCCGCCGCGAGCCGCCACGCCAGGAGGACAACCCGCGGAACACGCCGTCCCCGCAGGCCGCCGCGCCCGCCGCGGCGGCGGACACCGTGCCGTCTGCCGCACCCGCGGCGGCTGACATCGCGCCGCCCGCGGCGCCCAAGGCCGTACCGCCGCCCGCGCCACGGACAGCCGAGCCACGCGAGGCGGAAGCGCGGCCGGAGCCCGCTCCGCGAACCGTCGTGCACCACCGCCCGCCGCCCGCCGTCACGGACGACGCGCCCGCGCGCGCCATCCCACCGCCCTCCGCCGCCACCCATCCGTCACATGCCCGTGTGCAGGTCTGGGAACCCGGCGGCGGCAAGAAGGCCTAGAGACCCTGACCCTCTATTTCGACACGCACGTCCATTTCCCCGACGATGCCGCCGCTGTCGCGGGACTGCTTGAACGCGCGGCCGGGGTCGCGCGCCTGCTGGCGGTGGGCGGCTCGCCGGAGCTCAACGCCGGGGCGCGGCGCGCCCACGCCGCGCGCCCGGAACAGGCGCTGCTGGCCCTGGGGCTCGACCGCGGGCAGGCCGCGTGCGCCGATGCCCGTGCCGCGGCCACGGAGCTGCTGACCGGATCCGGCGCGGAGGAACTTGCCGCCGTCGGCGAGATCGGACTCGACTACCACCATCACTGCGATACGGCCGAGCGCCAGGCCCAGCGCGGACTGATGGAGTGCCAGTTGGAACTCGCCGCGCGTCTCGGACGCCCCGTCGTCATCCACACGCGCGAGGCCGACGACGATACGCTCGCCCTGCTCCGGCAGGCCCGCGGACTGACCTGGTTCCGCGGCGCACGTCCCGGGGTCATCCACTGCTTCACCGGTGGCCAGGCTTTGGCCGAGGCGCTGCTGGAACTCGGCTATTTCCTGAGCTTCAGCGGCATCGTCACCTTCGCCAACGCCGCTCCGCTACGCGCCGTCGCGCGCGCGGTGCCCGCCGACCGCCTGCTGATCGAGACCGACACGCCCTACCTGACGCCGGTGCCGCTGCGCGGCCGTCCCAACGAGCCCGCCCTTGTGCCGCATGTGGCCGCCTGCCTGGC
>CAYRPP010000025.1:0-12719 GCA_964426115.1 uncultured Lentisphaerales bacterium
GTCAGGGCGCACCGCCGCGCGGCCTGCTCCGCGTCGTCGTTGTCGAGGGTCTGCCGCTCTTTCCGGAGATGTCCGATCCAGATGCGTGCGACCATGTCGGCCGCCGCGTCGCGGGGCGCGAGGTTCCGGGCGTGGAATAGCGGCACGTCGCTCCGCGCGAGCCGCTCGATCCATCTTTGGACATCCGTCGGACCCTCGCCCGCCAGCGCACCCAAAAGGTCCGCGCCGGTCTCGTGGCCCTCGATGACGGCAGCGACGATGGCGCGGGCGGGCTTCTCTTCGAGCAGCGCCAGCGGCAGCCAGGTGCGTACGAACGCTACGGCCTCCGTGTCCTCGGCGTGGTGAAGCAGCAGCGCGCAGAGGTCGAAGGCGGAAGAGGGAGGCGGAGCGGCGCCGGACGGCGGGCGGCGGACGGCATCCGGACGCGCGCCTGTCGCTTGCGTGGGCTTGTCCGGTTCGGCGGTTACACGATCATCCGCCGAAATCTCCGGCGCGCTCTCCGGCGCGTCGCCCGCCGCGGGCGGCGGCGCATGGACGGGCCGTGGCGCGGCGGACGGTGCGGACTGGCGCCGACTGATCGCCTGTTCGAGATCCGCCTCGAGTGCACTGGCGGGCAGTCCGAGACGTACGGCGGCCTCCTGCAGCAGGTGGCTGCGGAGCACGGCCTTGGGACAGCCGGAGAGCATCTCCAGCACCTGTCCCGTGATGCGCGCCACGGCATCGACGACGGCGGGATCGGCCTCCTGGGCCTGCAGCGAGGCAACCTGGAAGGCCGTGATCGACTCCGCATGGTCGAGCAGTCGCTGGAAGGCCTCGGGTCCCTGGTCGCGAAGCAGCGAATCTGGATCCTGACCGGCCGGCAGCACGGCCGCGCGCACCGGCAGGCCGTGGGAAAGCAGGATCTGGCCGGTGCGCAGGGCGGCCTTGCGGCCGGCGGCGTCGCCGTCGTAGGCCAGCAAGACGCTGTCGGCGTAGCGCTTCAGCAACTGGGCATGCTCCTCGGTGAAGGCGGTTCCCTGGGCCGCCACCGCCGTGTCGAAGCCGCTGGCGTGGCAGCGTATCACGTCGATCTGCCCCTCGCAGAGGATTGCCTCGCGGCGGGCGCCGCGCACGATGCAGGCGCGGGCGAGGTCGAGGGCGTAGAGCAGCCGGCCCTTGTGGAAGATGGGGGTCTCGGGACTGTTGACGTACTTGGCGGGACTGGCCTTGGGATCGAGGATGCGCCCGCTGAAGCCCGCGACCCGGCCGGTGGCGTCGCGGATGGGGAACATCAGCCGCCCGCGGAAGCGGTCGTAGTAGTCGTCGCCGCGGTCGGCTTCGCGCGGCGGGACGAGGAGGCCGCCCTCGACCAGTTGCTCGATATCGTACCCGTGCCGGGCGGCCCACTGTTCAAGCGCGCGCGGGGTGCGTGGCGCGTAGCCGATGCCGAAGCGCTCGGCGGTCTGCACGTCGATCCTGCGCTCGGCGAGGTATCGGCGCGCGGTTTCGGCCGACGAATGGCCGAGGAGGCAGCGGCGGTAGAAGGCGGCCAGCTCGCCGTGCAGGCGGAAGAGGACGGCGCGGGCGGACGACTCGTAGTCGACGCGCGTGTCGAGCGGGACCATGGCACGCTCGGCAAGGGTGCGCACGGCATCCATGAAGGCCATGCCGTCGGACTGCATCAGGAACTTGAAGACGTCGCCGTGGGCGCCGCAGCCGAAGCAGTGGTAGGTACGCCGCAGCGGGTTGACGTGGAACGACGGCGTCTTCTCCTTGTGGAACGGGCAGCAGGCCTTGTAGACCGAGCCCGAACGCTTCAGGGTGAGCCGCGATCCGATCAGATCGGCGATGTCGACCCGCTGGCGGATCTCCTCCAGCGTCTGCTCTGTCACGCGTCCGGCCATGGCGGGAATCCTGCGGCTAGGTGGTGCCGCGCGCGCGTCTGGCGGAGGGCTTCGGGGCGGGCTTGAGGGCCGGCGGCCGCTTCTTCCTGATGGTTTCCGGCTTTTCCTCCTGCTTGCCGGAAGACTTGAGGCGGATGACCGCGTCGGGGCGTAATCCAAGGAATGTGCGGACGACCGGCGTGAAGATCCTCCCGGTGCGCGACGCCTCGCAGACCGTCTTGCGCGTCCGACTGGTGCCGGGCAGCAGACTGAAGACAGAGAAGAGCAGGAAGAGCACCATCAGCCCCTGTGCCGCACCGGCCAGGGCGCCGAAGATGCGGTCGACGGGTTGTTCGACGAGCAGACGGAAGAAGCGGTGCAGCAGCAGGCGGAGGACTAGGAAGACCGCCAGGCCGGCCATCACGGCGAGCAAATAGTAGAAGATGGCGCCCAGCGTGGCGTGGTGCCTGACGAGGCCGAGTCTGCCGAGGTGATAGGCGAGGCTTGGATAGAGCCAGTATCCGCCCTGCAGCGCCAGCAGCATGGCGGTGAAGGCGGCAAGCATGCGCGCGAATCCCCGGAAGAGCCCGAGCAGGATGTGCAGGATCAGCACGGCCAGGCAGGCGAGGTCGATCCAGTCGCCAGCGCCCGCGAGGGAGCTCAGGCTGTCAAGGCGCGCCAGCATGCATCCGTTTTCCATGCGTGTCTAGGGGCCGAGGTTGCGCAGCCAGGCGCGGAACAGCTCGACGCCGGGCGTCTGGCCAGGAACGATGTCCAGGTAGTGCTGACCGTAGACCAGCGCCTCGGGTAAGCGCTTCTGGGCGGCGCGGACATAGGCCATGAGCTGGAAGCTGGCGGCATAGGCCGGCCAACGCGGTATGGCGAGCGTGGTCAGCAGCTGGCCGGCCAGTTCGTACTGGCGCCCGGAATAGGCGGCATGTGCCTGCAAGTAGACCGGCTCGATCTTGCCGGGGGCGAGCTCGCCGGCGCGCTGGAAGGCCTTGCCCGCGTCCGCATAGCTGCCTGCGCCCGTGCGCGCGTAGCCCAGGCGGATGGCGGCGTCGTAGCTCTGGTAGTCCGCCGCCAGGGCCTTGGCATAGGCGGCCTCGGCCCGTGCCCATTGGCGCGCCGCGTAATGCGTGTCGCCCTCGCGGATGGCCTGCTGGGCCGCCGACGAGTTGCGGCGCGCGCCTGCGCCACGGTCCGGCGCGGCCTGCGGCGGCACGCCGGAAGCCCGCAGGCGGCGCAGCCGCTCGCGGGCGCCGGCGGCGTGCGGATCCTCGGCCGGCGCGCGGCGGATGTAGATCTCGAACTGGTCGGTGGCCTCGGCGAAGAGTTGGAAGGTGTCCTGGTAGAGGCAGCCCAGATTATAGTAGGTCGGAGCGTAGCCCGGGGCGGCACGCTCGGCCTGGATGTAGCGCAGGCAGGCCAGGTCGACGCGCCCGGCGCCCTTCTCGGCGTTGGCCAGCGCGTTGAGGAGGCGCGGACGGTCGCCCTTCTCCGCGCCCGGCAGCAGCGCACCCAGGCGCGCCGCGGCCGTGTCATAGTCCTTCAGGCTGACCAGTGTCAGTCCGAGGTGCTCGCCGGACGCGCGGTGGTGCGGGTCAATGCGCAGTGCGGCCTCGAAGGCCGAGACCGCCGCGTCATAACGCCCCATGTGGTGGTAGGCGGTGCCCAGGTTGTAGTAGAGCGGCGCCGAGTCGCGGATGCGTCGCGTGGCGCGCGCGAAGGCGCGCGCCGCGGCGGGATAGTCGCCGGCCTCCAGGCGGGCGCGGCCCTTCTCGACGGCGGTACGGCTGTCCCAACCGCAGCCGGGCAGCAACAGGAGCATCAGGCATGCGCTTGCGCACGCCGGCGGGAGAAAACTTGATCTCATGTGGATGTTCATCGGCGATCCGTCAAACAGTATAGAAAGGCGCGGGCGCCTAGCCAATGGCAAACTATGGCACCTGGGGCGCCGCCGTGTCGGGCAAGGCCCGGTGCTGGCGGACATCCTTGAGCAAATAGGTTGAAACGACCCCAGGGGCGATCTCCAGACGGAGTGCCTCGTCAGTTCGGGAATCGAAGACGCCGCGGTAGGTCCCGGAGGCCGTGGTCACCTCGTAGTTCGGGATGAAGCGGCGCTCAAGCTTGACGTGCATCGTCTGCATATCGCCGCGCGTGACGTCGAAGGTTCGCGTCTGTTCGTGGTAGCCCTGGCGGACGGCCTTGAGCGTGTGCGCCCCCTCGGCGATGTGATCGAGCCTTAAGGGCGCCGAGGCGCGCAGCTCCTCCCCCGCGGCAGCGGTGGTCTTGCCGCGATCTTCGCCGTCGAGCAGCAGCGTCACGCCGTCGGGCTCGGTGGTCACCAGCAGACTGCCGGTGTTGCCGCTGAGGCGGAACTCCTCGGTGCGGTTGTCGCCCCTGGCGAGGGCTAGCGTGCGAGCGCCGGGGTCGAAGCCCGGCCGCTCGACGCGCACGCGGTGATCGCCGGGGGTCAGACCGGCAAGGGTCAGGGGCGTTTCGCCCTTGAACTCGTTGTCCAGGTAGACACGCGCCTTGTCCGGCAGCGAGACCACCCGCAGGGTGGCCGTCTGCTCCTCCAGGCGCACATCGAGCCGCTGCGACTCGCCCTCGGCGAGCTTCATGGTCTGCGCGAATGGCTGGTAGCCCGACGCGCGGATCTCGACGGACACCTCGCCCGCCGGGATGCGGTCGATGATGCAGGGCGCCGCCGCACGCCGCACCCCATTGACGAGCACGTCGGCGCCCGCCGGCTCGCAGACAATCTCCAGCGTGGCCGAGTCCGAAGCGAGGTTGACCTGCACATGTCGCGGCACGCGGTCGTCCAGCCGCACCTCGACCTCCTTGTCGCGGAACCCCGGAAGCGACAGCCGCAGGCGGTAGCCGCCCAGCGGTAGCGTGGTGATCAGGGCCGGGGTGCGCCCGTGGTCGGCGCCGTCGATGGTGATCTCCGCCCCGCCGGGCGTGCTGTGCACCAGAAGCAGTCCCGTCAGCGGAAGCAGCTCGACGCGCAGATCCAGCCGCTGTCCGGCGGCGATGGAGATACGGCGGTGTTCGGGGCGGTGGTTCTCGCCACGCACCGTGACGAGGTAGTCGCCAGGCAGGAGCTCGGCCGTTAGGGGGGTGGTGCCGCGCATGCCGCGCTTGATCAGCACATCGCAGCCGACCGGATCGGAGACGACATCGAGGGTGCCATGCGCCGCCGGCCTGGGCGGCGCGCCGGTGGCGGGAAGCTGCAGGAGCAGCAATGCCAGCGCGAGGCGGCAACGTTTCACGGCTTTCCTTTCGGTTTCAGGCGATTCTCGACGTCCAGCAGCTTGCGCTCGGCCTCGATGTTGCGCGGATCAGAACGGTCCGGAATCAGCTCGCGCAGGATGCGCAGCTCGCGCGCGGCGGCGGACCACTCCTTCAGGTTCAGGGCGCGGTCAGCCAGGAAGCGCTGCTCCTCGTAGCGCCGCCCGAGCTCGTCTTCGGCCTGCGCCAGCAGGCTTACAAGCTCGCTGTGGAAGTCGGGCTTGGGGTCGATCGTCTGCAGGTAGAAGAGCGCCTCCTTGAAGCGCCGGATGGCCTCGGCCGTGTTGCCGTAGGCGATGCCGCGCTCGTCGAACCGGTTGCGGGCCCGCGTGAAGGCCGCCTCGGCCAGGGCGATGAGCTTCTCGCGCGAGAACTGGATCGCCCAGATGCCCAGCTCGTTCTTGCCGAAGGTCTCGAGCCGCTCGCGTACGGACTGGAACTCGGCGGGCTCGACGCGGTTCATCACGCGGCAGCGCTTGACGCGGTCGCCGATAATCAGGGTCAGCTCCCATGTGTTGTGCAGCTCGGGCCGGGCGACGCCCTCGTATTCGTCAGCCAGGCTGAAGAACCCGGACTCATCGAGTTCGCACGCCAGGCCCAGCACGAGGTTGGTGGCCACCACCGCCTCCTCGCGTACATGGCGGTTCTCGGAGAGGTCGTCGATGGCGATCGCCAGCCGCATCGCGGGGCTCAGCGTCATCTCGTAGCGGAAGATGCTGTTGCTGGTGGCCTCGACCTTCTCGTAGTGGATCTCCAGCGGCAGGCGGCGCTGCTCGGGGACGGCCAGCGTCGCCGGCCGCGTCGGCCTATCTGGCATCCGCATGATGAGGGCCGCGCCCAGCAGCAGCAGGGCGGCGGCGCCGACCGCCCAGAGTATCGGGCGTAGTGTGGGTGGGCGCGACGCCGCCTGGCTTCCGGCCCCGCCGAAGCCGAGGTCCACGAAGATCGGCGGCGCGGCGGCGCCGCCGGACGCGGTCTGCGCCGGAGCGGATCCTCCCGCGGACGCGTGGTCCTCGATGGCCGCCACTGCGAGGAGCGTGTCGCCGATGTGTATCTGGTCGCCGGGCCGGAGCTTCTGGCACGCCACCGCGGCGCCGTTGACCAGCGTGCCGTTGGCGCTGTCGAGATCCGTCACCTGGAGCTCCCCCGCGGCGGTGAAATCGATGCGGCAGTGGTGCCGGGAGAGCAGAGGGTCGGCCAGGGCGACGTCGTTCTCGCTGGAGCGGCCCAGGCGGATGCCGGCGGGCGGGACGGTCACGTCGCGGCCCTTGTCGGGGCCCGCGAGGATGGAGAGACGTGCGGATCGGTTCATGGGGGTGCCTGACTAGTGCTCCAGCACGACGCGCTGCCCGGGCACCGGCGCGAGCGCTTGCCGGGCCCCATGCTCATGCAGCAACGCGACCATGGCGTCGGTCTGCGCCGCGTCGCCATGCAGGGCGAAGGCCTGGCGCAGGACCGGCGACTGGACGCCCGTGAACCAGCGCATGAGGTCGCGACGGTCCGCGTGCGCACTTAGCGCGTTGATCGTGTGCACGCGAGCCTCCAGGGGCACCGGCTCGCCGAAAATCGTGACGGCGGGTTCGCGGTCGACGATGCGCCGCCCCAGCGTGTGCTCCGCCTGGAAGCCGACGATCAGGACGATGTTGCGGGGATTCTGGATGTTGTTTCGCAGGTGGTGGACGATGCGCCCTCCTTCGCACATGCCCGAGGCCGAGATGATGACGAAGGGGCCCTTGCGGTCGTTCAGCGCCATGCTCTCCTCGACGCTGCTCGTGAAGTGCAGGCCCGGGAATCGGAACGGATCGTCGCCTGCCTTCAGCATGGCGGCGGCCTTTTCGTTGTAGCACTCCGGATGGCGGGCGTAGATGGCCGTGGCGCGCGTGGCCAGCGGGCTGTCGACGAAGACCGGCGTGGGCGGCACGCGGCGCTGCTCGACGAGCTGGTTGAGCAGGAAGAGTATCTGCTGCGTGCGGCCCACGCTGAAGGCGGGGATGATCAGCTTTGCGTGCTGCTGGTGGATGTCCTCGATGAAGCCCTTCAGGCGCCCCATGACGTCCTCCAGGGGCGGGTGGTCGCGGTCGGCGTAGGTGCTCTCGATGAGCAGGGTGTTCGTCCCCTCGACGAGGGCCGGGGACCGGAGAATCGGCTGGCCGGGATTGCCCAGGTCGCCCGAGAAGAGCAAACGGTGCGTCTGTCCGCTAGTGGGACGCGTCTCCAGCAGGACCGTTGCCGAACCGAGGATGTGGCCCGCCTCGTTCAGCGTGACCGCAACGCCGCGGCCGAGATCGACCGTCTGACCGAGCGCCACAGGCTGAAAGCGGCGAAGGATGCTGACGACATCGGGTTCCTCGTAGAGCGGCTCGAAGAGATGCTTGCCCTGCGCCCGGCGACGCTTGTTGACGAATTTCAGGTCCTGGGCCTGCAGAAAGGCCGAGTCGCGGAGCATGATGTCGCAGAGATCCGCCGTGGCGGGCGTGCATACGACCCTGCCGCGGAAGCCCTGGCGCGCCAGGGTCGGAAGGTTGCCGCTGTGGTCGATGTGCGCATGCGAGAGGATCACGGCGTCGAGCGTCGCGGGATCGACCGGCAGGTTGCGGTTGCGCTCGAAGGCCTCCTTGCGGTGGCCCTGGTAGAGACCGCAGTCCAGGAGCAGGCGCAGGCCGTTGGCCTCGACCAGGTGCATGGAGCCCGTCGTGGTACGCGCCGCGCCGTGAAAGGTGATCGCCAGCATGTCACTCCCCGCCAATTTGTTACTGCAGACGTGAAGATAGCACCATTCCCTCCCGGCGGAAAGGAAAAGATGATGTTGCTGCAAGTCTCCGGCAGGCGCTTCAAGGGCAGGCAGGGTGCCAACGACCTTGCCGGCTGCCTCCACTGGTGCTTGCGGATCTCCGGTTTTGATTGACAAACTACCCGCCGATCATTCAAGATGCCGTCGTTGGCGCCGGTTTGTCCCGCAGGACGACGGTGTTGATGACAGGAGCACAATGATTCCAAAAGCAGCCGTATTCGCCGGTCAGGGTGCCCAGTTCGTCGGTATGGGCAAGGATCTGGCGGCCGACAGTGACATCGCCCGATTGTTCTACCGCGCCAACGCGGTGCTGGACTTCGACCTGAAGCAAATCTGCTTCGAGGGCCCGGTCGAGAGCCTGACGCGCTCCAACCATTGCCAGCCGGCGATCTTTGTCACGAGCGTCGCCTGCTGGCAGGCGTTCCGCAAGCGTTATCCCGCCTGCGCCTTCACGATCGCGGGGGGCCTGAGCCTGGGTGAATGGACCGCCCTGCATGTGGCCGGCGTGCTGGACTTCGAGACGACGGTCCGGATCCTGGAGGCCCGCGGGCGCTTCATGCAGGATGCCTGCAACGAGCGTCCCGGAGGGATGGTGAGCGTCATGGGGCTCGATCCGGAGAAGGTCCAGGCGGTCTGCAACGTCACCGGCGCCACCATGGCCAACTTGAACTCCGATTCCCAGATCGTCCTATCGGGCACGCGCGAGGCGGTGGCGGCCGCCGAACGGGCGGCCGTCGAGGTCGGCGGCAAGGCCGTGATCCTCAATGTGGCGGGCGCCTTCCACTCCCCGCTGATGGCGCCGGCACGCGAACGCCTGGCGGCCCTGCTGCAGGATGTGGTCTTCGCCGCGCCCACCATGCCCGTGCTCTCCAATGTCACGGGCGCGCCGCACGCGGCCGATGGCGCCGGCATCCGCGAGGCCATGCTGCGGCAGGTCACCGAGCCCGTGCGCTGGATGAGCTGCGTCCGCGCGGCCGGCACGCAGACCTTCATCGAGTTCGGCCCCGGCAAGGTGCTGTCGGGACTGATCAAGCGCATCGACCGCCGCAACCTGGCGGCGAACGTGCAGGACGTGCCCTCGCTCGAAAGCGTGGCGGACATCGCCAGCGCCTAGCAGGGGACGTCGGCCACCGGAAGAATCCATTAGCCATGGGAAAGCTCACCGACAAGATCGCCATCGTCACCGGCGGCGGCAGCGGCATCGGACAGTCCATCGCCCTCGGGCTGGCGCGCGAGGGCTGCGACGTTGCCCTGTGCGGCCGCCGCCTGGAGCCGCTGCAGGAGACCGTCGGCCGCATCGAGGCGCTGGGACGCCGCGCGCTGGCGCGTTCCGTGGATGTGACGCGGGGCGCACCGGTGCAGGAATTTGTCGACGAGGTCGCCACGGCTTTCGGGCGCGTGGACATCCTGGTCAACAACGCGGGCATCACGCGCGACAACCTCCTGGTACGCATGACTGAGGAGCAGTGGGACGAGGTTTTGGCGACCAACCTGAAGGGCGCCTTCCTCTTCGGCAAGGCCGTCGCACGGCCCATGATGCGGCAGCGCGCGGGCAGCATCGTCCAGATCAGTTCGATTATTGGCTTGATTGGAAACGCCGGACAGTGTAATTATGCTGCCTCAAAGGCAGGCCTTATCGCCTTGACCCAGTCGATGGCGAAAGAGCTGGCATCCCGGAACATCCGCGTCAACGCGGTTGCCCCGGGATTCATCGTGTCACAGATGACAAACGCACTACCCGAGGCGTTGCGCACGAAGATGCTGGGGGAGATTCCCCTCGGCCGCTTCGGCGCGGGCGAGGATATTGCGAATGCCGTCGTGTTCCTGGCCAGTGAAGACGCGTCCTATGTGACGGGTCAGGTGCTGAGCGTGAACGGCGGCATGACGATGTGACAAGTGCCCGTACGGGCGGAGTGAAGGTCAACAACAACTCAGGAGCACATTATGGCAAGCAAGCTCGAAGAATGCGTCAGGGAAATCATCGTTGAGCGCCTAGGCGTCAACGCCGACCAGGTGACGCCCGAAGCCTCTTTCGTGAACGACCTCAGCGCCGACTCGCTCGACACCGTCGAGCTGATCATGGCGTTCGAGGAGGAGTTCGGCGCGGAGATTCCTGACGAGGACGCCGAGAAGCTGACCACGGTCGGCGCGGTGCTCGAGTACCTCAAGAGCAAGGGCTTCGACAAGGAATAGGCGGACTGATGCCCCGGAAATAGCCGAAGAGGACGCTGGCGCGCCTCCTCGGCTATTTTCGTTTCAACCATCCCGTCCGGCAATGGGAGCAACAACATGCGCACACGACACATCGCGTCCATAATTGGTTCCGCCTGCCTGGCCGCGGCCGCCTGCATGGCGCCCGCACGCGCGCGTGGCGGGCTTGCTCCGGCCCTGGCGAAGGCCGGCGCCGCGATCGCCTTCATGGGCGACTCGATAACGCAGCAGGGCGCCGGCCCCCTCGGCTATGTCACCCTCGTTATGGAGGGGCTCGCCGCCAACAACATCCAGGCGACGGCCATCAAGGCCGGCATCAGCGGCCACAAGTCCAACAACATGCTGGCGCGGCTCGATCGCGACGTTCTGCGCCACAAGCCGGCCCTGATGACCCTGAGCTGCGGCGTGAACGATGTCTGGCACGGCGCCAACGGCGTGCCCCTGCCCGCCTACCGGACCAACATCGCGTCCATCGTCGAACAGGCGCAGGCGGCCGGCATCGAGGTCGTAATCATGACCGCCACGATGATCCGCGAGGATCCCGACAACGAGGCCAACGCCAAGCTGGCCGGCTACAACGCCTTCCTGCGCGAACTGGCCGCGGAGCGCAAGTGCCGTGTGGCGGATGTCAGCGAGGAAATGATCGCCCAGGTCAAGGCCTCCCGCGCGGCGGACGTCAAGGGCAACACCCTCACGACCGACGGCGTCCACATGAATCCGCAGGGCAACCGCATGATGGCGGCCTGCCTCCTCCGGACACTGGGACTCGACGACGCTCAGCTCGCCCGGGCCGCGGAGGCGTGGGATCGCCTTGCCGCCGCCGAGGCCGCCGCCGCCGTGAAGCGCGCGGCGGAGCGCAAGGCGCAGGAGGAGGCCCGCAAGGCCGCGGAGGCTGCGAGCAAGGCCGCCCAGGCCGCGGAGGCCGCCGCGGCCGCCGAAAAGACCGTGCAGGGAATGAAGGCAGCGGAATAGGCCGCAAGCCTTCGGACAGAGCTATTCACACCACGAGGTTCACGTGACAAGACGCGTCGTAATCACAGGAATGGGTGCCATCTCACCGCTGGGCTGCGACCTCGCGGCGGTCTGGGAGCGGCTGGTCGCCGGCACATCGGGCATCGGCCTCATCGACCGGTTCGACACCACCGACTACGCCGTGAAGATCGCCGGTCAGGTGCGCGACTTCGATGTTAACGCGTTCATTCCTTCTAAGGAGCAGCGGCGCATCGACCGCTACAGTTGGTACGCCCTGGCGGCGGCCCGCCTGGCGGTGCAGGACTCCGGCATTAACTTCGCCATCGAGAACCCCGATCGCGGTGGCTGCGTGGTTTCATCGGGCATCGGCGGGCTGGAGACGCTCTCCGAACAGGCCCGCAACCTGATCGAGAAGGGCCCCCGGCGCATCTCGGCCTTCACCATCCCGGCCATGATTCCCAACATCAGCGCCGGGCTCATCGCCATTGAGCACCGCCTGCAAGGCCCCAACTACGCGCCGGTCTCGGCCTGCGCCAGCGGCCTCCACTCGATAGGCCTCGCCGCCCGTGCCATCCGGTACGGTGAGAGCGACGTCATGGTCGCCGGCGGCGCCGAAGCCTGCATCGCCCCCCTGGCCGTCGCCGGCTTCTCCGCGATGCACGCGCTCAGCACGCGCAACGAGTCGCCCGCCACCGCCAGCCGGCCCTTCGACCGCGGGCGCGACGGGTTCGTCATGGCCGAGGGCGCCGGCATCGTCGTCCTCGAGAGCCTCGAGCACGCCCAGGCCCGCGGCGCGCGCATCTACGCCGAAGTCGCCGGATTCGGCATGACGGCCGACGCCTTCCACATGACCGCACCGCGCGACGACGGCGATGGCGCCCGCCGCGCCATGTGCCTCGCCATGGGCGATGCCGGTCTCAACCCTGCGGACATCGACTACATCAACGCCCACGGCACCAGCACCCCGCTGAACGACAAGACCGAGACGCTGGCCATCAAGGGCGCGCTCGGCGCGGACGAGGCCCGGCGGGTGATGGTCTCCTCCACCAAGTCGATGACCGGCCACATGCTCGGCGCCGCCGGCGGGTTCGAGACGATCGTCTGCGCGCTCGCCCTCCGACACGGCACGATCCCGCCGACCCTGAACTACGGGGAGCCCGATCCAGACTGCGACCTCGACTACGTCCCCAACACCGCGCGCGCGGTCACCCTCCGCGCCTGCCTCAATAACTCCCTCGGCTTCGGCGGACACAACGCATGCCTCGCGTTGAAGGCTTGGAAGTAGGCCATGCAGTACGAAGCCCTATCCTACATCAACATCCGCATCCCTATGCGCGACGGCGTGGAACTCGCCGCCGACCTCTACCTGCCGGCCGGTGCCGTCTCCAAGCCCACACCTCTTCCAACGATCCTGAGTTTCTCGCCCTACCTGGCGACCAGCACGCGGGATGCCGGCTCCCTGACATGGGTGCGGCGGGGATTCGCCGGCCTGCGCGTCGACTGCCGCGGACGCGGCCAGTCCGGCGGCACGTTTGTCCCGTGGACGACGGACGTCGATGACGCGTGGGACCTGCTGGAGTGGATCA
>CAYRPP010000026.1:0-12668 GCA_964426115.1 uncultured Lentisphaerales bacterium
TCGGGGCGGAACTGCGCGTCCACACGAACCGCGAGGCGCAGCAGGCGGGGGCCGACCCGTGGGCGTGGGGCACGGTGAAGTGCTGCGCGGCGCTCAAGACGCAGGCGCTGCTCCAGGCGTTGCAGGCGGGGCGCCACGACGCGGCCTTCGGTGGGGCCCGGCGCGACGAGGAGAAATCGCGCGCCAAGGAGCGCATCTTCTCCTTCCGCGACCGCCATGGCCAATGGGACCCGAAGCACCAGCGGCCCGAGCTGTGGAACCTCTACAACACGCGCGTCGACCCCGGCGAGTCGATCCGCGTCTTTCCCCTCTCCAACTGGACCGAGCTCGACGTCTGGCACTACATCCACCTGGAGAACCTGCCGGTGGTGCCGATGTACTTCGCGGCCCCCCGCGAGGTGATCGTCCGCGACAACCTCCTGATTCCCGTGATAGATCCGGCCCGCGTTCCGCCGGGCACGCGCACCGAGACCGTCGTCTGCCGCTTCCGCACGCTGGGCTGCTGGCCCTGCACGGGGGCCATCCGCTCGGAGGCGCGTACGGTCCGCGAGATCATCCAGGAGATGATGACCGCGCGGCACTCGGAGCGCATCACGCGCATCATCGACCACGACCAGGACAGTTCGATGGAGCAGAAGAAGCGCGAGGGCTATTTTTGATGGAGGCTTCCCGGTTCCAGGATGTGGAGGCGCTGCTCAGGGCCAACCGCGAGGCGGAACTGCTGCGGTTCACCACCGCTGGCAGCGTCGACGACGGCAAGTCGACGCTCATCGGGCGCCTGCTGAACGACTGCAAGGCGATCTACGACGACCAGCTCGCGGCGCTGAACCGCGACTCGCGGCGGCTCAACCGCGACACGGTCGACCTGGCCCTGCTCACGGACGGGCTCAAGGCCGAGCGCGAGCAGGGCATCACGATCGACGTGGCCTACCGCTACTTCTCCACGCCGCGCCGGCGCTTCATCATCGCCGACACGCCGGGCCACGTGCAGTACACGCGCAACATGGCCACGGGGGCCAGCACGGCGCACCTGGCCATCATCCTGATCGATGCCCGGCACGGCGTGCTGACGCAGTCCCGGCGCCACGGTTTCATCGCCTCGCTGCTCGGCATACGCCACCTGGTCGTCTGCGTCAACAAGATGGATCTGGTCGATTACCGCCAGGAGGTCTTCGAGCAGATCCGGGCCGACTACGCGGCTTTCTCCGCCAAGTTTCAGATCCCCGACATCCTCTACCTGCCGGTCAGCGCCCTGCTTGGGGACAACGTCGTGACCCGCAGCGACCGGATGCCGTGGTACGAGGGGCCGCCGCTCCTGTCGCATCTCGAGCACGTTGAGATCGGCGGCGACCGCAACCTGATCGACTTCCGGTTCCCCGTGCAGATGGTCAACCGTCCGACCCGGGACTTCCGCGGCTTCTGCGGTCAGGTCGCCTCCGGCGTCGTGCGCGTCGGCGACGAACTGGTGGTGCGCGCGTCCGGCAGGCGCACGCGCGTGAAGTCGATCTTCACCTTCGCGGGCAGCCAGCCCACCGCCATGGCGGGGCAGTCGGTCACGCTCTGCCTGGAGGACGAGATCGACATCAGCCGCGGCGACATGCTCTGCCCGCCGCACAACATGCCGCAGTACACGCGCGAGGCCGAGGCGCTGCTGGTCTGGATGAGCGAGACGCCGCTGCGTCCGGGGGCCGCCTATCTGATCAAGCACACGAGCCGCGTGCTGCGCGGCGCGATCGCAACGCTGCGCTACCGCGTCGATCCCGACACGCTGCACCGCCAGCCGGCGGAGACGCTCGGGCTCAACGAGATCGGGCGCGTGGGCCTCGAGTGCTTCCAGCCGATAGCCTGGGATCCGTACGCCTCCAACCGCGCCACGGGCGCCCTGATCCTGATCGATCCCCAGACCAACGCCACGGTCGGCGCGGGCATGCTGGTCGACCGGCTGGTGCAGCCCGAGCCGCGGGCGCCGGCCGGGGAGCGGCCGCTGCGACGCGAGACCAGCCTGGTGAGCCTGGAGGAACGCACGCGGATCACGGGGGCCCGGCGGCCGGTCACCGTCTGGCTGACCGGGCTGAGCGGGTCGGGCAAGACGACCGTGGCCAAGGCGTTGGAGCGTCGGCTGCACGACGACGGCGTGTTGGCCTATTTGCTGGACGGCGACAACATCCGGCACGGGTTGAACCGCGACCTGGACTTCACGGAACGCGACCGGTCGGAGAACATCCGCCGGATCGCCGAGGTGGCGGCGCTCTTCAACGATGCGGGGCTGGTGGCGATCACCGCCTTCATCTCGCCCTTCGCCGCCGACCGCGCGATGGCGCGCGATATCATCGGCCCGGAGCGTTTCATCGAGATCTTTGTCGACACGCCGCTGGCGGTCTGCGAGGCGCGCGACGTGAAGGGACTCTACCGGCGCGCGCGCGCCGGCGAGATTCCGGCGTTCACGGGCGTTTCTGCGCCCTACGAGTCTCCGGAACGGCCCGATGTGCGGATCGACACATCCACCATCGACGTGGACGCGGCTGTGGATCAAATACTGGAGTTTCTCGGCGCGCGGCGATAAGCATTGAGCTTGTGCATGCTCGTCCTCGTCCTCGATCCGCCCATACGCTATCGACGGGGCTCATGCCCCAGAGGGCACAGGCACACACGGGGACGGATCGTCACTCTTCGTCGTCGACATCCAGGATACTGCTGGCGCCGCGGTCCTGTGCGTCCGTCTGCGCCGCCCCGCCCTGCTCGTCGGCGGTGCCGCGGTGGTAGTAGCCGTAGCCGTATCCGTAGCGGCCGTAGCGGCCGTACTTGCCGTATTGGTAGCCGTAGTCTCGCGAATAGTGGTAGCTTCCAAAGCTGCCGCCGCCACGGAAGTCAACGTCGTTGACGATCACGCCCAGCACGCGCGCGCCGGACTCCAGCAGGCTACGCAAGGCGTGGCGGATGGAGCGGTAGCGGCTGCGCTCGGGGCGGCAGACGAGGATTACCGAGTCGCTCAGGACGCCGAGCGCCAGGGCGTCGCTAACCAGGCCGAACGGCGGGGAGTCGATTAGGACGTGGTCGTAGCGCTCGCGCGCCCACTCGAAGAAGCGGCGCAGTGCGTCGGAACCCATGATGGTCGATGGGCTTATCTGCGTGCTGGAGCGCGAGACCACCAAGTCCAGGTTGTCGTAACCCGAGGAGAAGGGCAGCGCGTCGAAGGAGTCCGTGTTCTCTGCGCCCAGTACGTCCACCAGGCTCCGCGAGCGGTCGTTGTCTGAGGGGACTATGCCGTACATGCGGCCGATGCGCGGGCGGCGCAGGTCGAAGTCCACCAGCAGCGTGCGCTTGCCGGCCATGGCGTAAGTCATGGCAAGGTTGCTGGAGCAGACGGTCTTGCCCTCCTCCGGCTGCGTGCTGACGATCAGGATGACGCGCGTCAAGCCACTGTAGCGCGGCGAGCCCAGCAGGCCGCGCAGGCCGGCAAAGGCCTCGGCGAAGCTGCTGAACTTCTTGTCGGCGCACAGCTTCACGAGCTGGTCGCGCTTGATGCGCGGCACCCGCGGGATCATGGCGAGGACCTTGGTCGACATGTGCCGCTCGATGTCGACGACGCCGGTTACACGGTCCTCCAGGCGGTCGAGCACTAGGATGAAGATGAAGCCCACCAGCAGCCCGAGGATGGGGCCGGAGGTGAAGGCCACGCGCGGGTCTGGCGATATCTGGCCCTTCGGAAGGCCGGCCTTCTCCATGATCCGGATGCTGGCCGATGACTGGTCGTGCGCCAGCCGGGCCTCCTCGATGCGCATGAGGGTCGAGCGGTAGCTGATGGTGGCCGCATCGCGGTCGCGTTCGAGCTGCTCGATGCGCGACTTGGCGGCGATGAGCTTGAGTTCCAGTTCGGAGCTCAGCTTCTCGTTGACGCGGGTGCGTTCGCGCAGCGACTCGGTCTGCTTGGCCATCAGGTCTAGGTTGGCTGCGGCCGTCTCGCGGGCGCGGTAGACCGCCTCTAGGAACTGCTTGCGGTAGACCTCGGCCTTGTTGCTGGCCTGGATGACCTCGGGGTGCTTGTCGGTGAAGCGCGTCAGCAGGGCGTCGCGCTCTGTGACCGCGTTCTGCAGGGCGGTCTGGGCCGCGCTGATCTCCTGGCCACGCGGCACGACTTCCGGCAGGGAGCTGATCTTGTCCGGGTTCTGCTGGATGCCGGTCAGGACGGCCAGCAGGTCGGCGGCGCGCGCCTGGTCCACCTCTGCGCGCGCCAAGTCGTTGTTCAACTGCACGAGCACGGATTCCACGGCCCGCTTCTGGTTCTCCATCTCGTCGATCTTGTTCTCCACGCGGAAGTCGAGGAGCACCTTGTCGGCATGCTCGACGATGCGCCGCTGCTCCTCGCCGGTCTTTCTGATGTACTCCACGCCCGCGTCGGAGTCGCCCTTGTTCTCGTCCATCGAGAAGACCTGCGCCGTGACGGCGTAGGCGTTGGCGATGCCCTGCGCGATTTCGGGGCGCGAGTGGCGGGCTGTGATATCGACAAGGCGCGTCATGCGGCGCGGCTTCAGGTCGACGCTCCAGACGAGCATATCGATGATCTCATCGTCCTTCATCTCCTTGAGGTTGGGGAAGTCCGCGCGCACGCGCTCGGCAACCTTGATGATGACGTCGCGGCTGCGCAGCTTGATGAGGCGCGTGTTGATGATCTCGCTGAGCGTGCCGATACTGTTGGGATCGTCAATGAGCACCGGCTGCGTGTTGATGTACCTCGGCGGCCGGGGCAGCACCTCGATAACGCTGATGGCCCGGTAGGAGACGGTCGCCGTCTTGTAGTAGGCGAATCCGACGCCCAGTCCAAGCAGGATGGCCACGATCAGCGAGGGCCATTTCTGGAACACGACGCGGATGACACGCCCGATTGACATGGGGCCAAGGAACGAGTCGCCCTCGCCAAGGCCGCCCTCGCCGCCGCCGTAGTAGGCGGGATCCCCGCCGTAGCCGCCGCCATACCCATAGCCGCCGCCGTAGCCATACCCCGCACTCGGCGCGCGTCCGTAATAGTAGGCCGGCGACGTATGGCCTTCCGCCTGCCTGCCGTGGTGGGAGCGCTCCGCGGGGCGTTCCGCCGGCTGTTCCGTCGGCGGTGCCGGATCGTCGGGCATTGCGTTCGTGTTCGGCTGGTCGTTCATATCGGTGTCCGGGAAGCTCATGCCCCGTGGTTGGCGGAATGGCGGTGGTGCCGCCGCCAGAAGGGACGCCACGGCCGGGCATGCTCGCGATGGTGGCGCTCAGGCGACGTTGACTGCGGCGCCGTGCCGCCCGCCAGATCACTGGGAATAGGAAGCAGGCCTGGCATCACGGCCAGCAGCATGCACCAGACAAGCAGGTTGAGCGGGTCGCGGAACGGCATGCCGTAGAAACCGGCGAGGGCGGCGCCCAACAGCGCTGCCAGGCAGCCGGCGGCAGCGGGTGATATCCGCCGGAGGCGCGACTCGCTGATCAACTTGGATTGCGCCGGTGTCGCGGCCAGCAGCCGGTAGAGTTTGCGGCACACCGGAACCAGCAGCATGACCAGGACCAGCAGCATCAGTCCGGTGCCGACCAGGCCCAGTTCGCAGAGAAATTGCAGGGGATCGCAGTGGCAGGTGATAGGGTTCTGCGTACCCGAGACGATTCGGTCCCAGTCCTCGTCATCGAGGAACCGACCGGCTTCGTGGCGGAAGCCCCAGGTGCCGGTGCCGTACGCGGGATAGTCCTTGAAGATGCGCCAGGCGGCGCCGCACAATGCCTGGCGCTCGCCGCGCCAGCCGCTATGCAGCGCCTGCCCCGAGACCAGCGACTGTATCCGGGTGTGGAGGACATTCCCGGGGTAGGCGATGAAATGCAGGAAGGCCAGAACCGCCAGGGTGACAAGCACCATGGCCGACTGGCGCAGCCGCTGTGCCAAGGCCAAGCTGCCGTGCAGGAAGACGGCGGTGTAGACGAGGGCGGCCAGGCCGCCGCAACCAACCAGCATTATGGCGCCGAAGTCCAGCGTGAAGGCGGCTGCGACCAGGTTCAGGAGCGTCGCCCCATAGAGCAGCCGGCGCGTGAGTGGTGCGGCGTTGGACGCGAGGCCCGCGACCAGTAGACCGGCCGCGACCAGGAACATCATGCCGAAATAGGCGCCTGCAAAGCCCTTGTAGGCGAAGACACCATAGTGGTCCGTCGTCGTGGCGGCCCCCCAGAGGCGGTAGTGAGTTCCCTGACCGTACTGCACGAGGCTGAAGAGCGCCAGGAGCGCCGAGATGGCAACCAGGATGTAGAGGAGCCGCAGCTTGCCGAGCCGCGTCAGGCCGTGGCGGACGGCCAGGATGGCCGTCCAGGCCGGCATGAACCAGAAGAAGGCCAGGAACGCCTCGCCGCGGTTGAAACAGGAGGGCAGGGCCACCAGCGGCGGCAGACCGGCACGCCAGGCCCCAATGGCGCTGTCGTAGCCCATCGTGCGCGGCCCGTTGAGCGTCTGGCATAGCAAAAACACGATCCCCGCCGCCCCTGCGTGGAATATCGGGTCGCGAAAAAACCGCCGCGCCACCCGATTGCGGCTCTCCCCGATGGTCTCGTCCTTGCGTGCCGGCGGAAAGAGCAGCACCATCTCCAGAGTAAAGAGCGCGAGCCAGACTAGCGGCAAATAGCTCTTAAGCACGGAGGGTCGGCAGGCTCCCGAGGCTAGGAAGATCGCCAGCAGCGCGAGATGGATCAGGACCGCCGACTTTGAAGGCACGAACCGCATGTCGCCCTTGGCCGCCGCTAGTACTTGAGCGCGACACCCGCGCTGATGCGGTAGCGGTCGTAGTCAAAATCATCGATGGTCGACTCGTTTACCGTATAGATGCCGTTCACATAGAAGGACGCGTAGCGGGTGATGCCGAAGGTCAGGTTGGCGAAGAGGTTCACCTGGTCGTCCTGGCGCGCCTGCCCCTGGCCCTCGGCGTCGGTGCCGGTGAAAAGGTCCTCGTCGTCCTCGTCGACATTGCGGAGGTAGTCCTCGTAGCGGTAGGCCACACCGCCGCTGAGCATCACACGGGTGAAGAAGCGGTAGCTGGCGCTGCCGATCAGCGAGTAGGCCAGCAGCGAGTCGTTCCGGACATCCTCGGACGACTCGTATGCCGAGTTGCCCGACAGGTTCAGCGCGAAGCGCTCGGTCGGCGTCCAGGAGAGCCCCATGTCGTAGCTGAAGCTGTACTCCGTGTCCGCGCCGTTGTCCAGTTCCTGCCCGCCTTCCGGGTTCTCCATCGCATCCGCGTACTCGTACTCGAAATCGTCGAAGGCCGTCAGGCCGATCATGGCGCGGTAGGTCAGCTTCTCGGTAGCGCGCGAGCCCAGGCCGACACTGGCATTGATAAAGGTCGCCTCCTCGATGTCCATGTCCAGCCGGCGCCGTCCTTCCGGATCGCTGTCGCTGCCCACCTCATCGTAATCCGCCCCGTTGATGCCGTACGCGAGGGAGAGGATGCCATCGGTCTTATCCGTGAGCTGGTGCGTGATGGCGAGCGTATACTGCTGGTAGTCCGCGTCATACAGGTAGGCGTCATCGTAGTCGATTACCCGGTAGCTCGCGCCCAGCGAGATGCCGCTCTTGTCGGTGACCTGGCGCCCCAGCATGCCGTTGACGCCGAACCCGAAGCGGTCCTCCTGGCTGAACTCGTCGTACTTCTTGTAGCTGAGCTGCTGGGCGTACTGTCCCAGTTGCCACTTGGTGCCGCCATCGGTCTTACCGTCGAACTTCAACGACTCCATCCAGTCCTCGGGCGAGCGCGAGTAGTCCGAGTCGTCGTCCTCGTAGGTGTAGGCCAGGCGTCCGGAGAGCTTCCACTGGTTGCCCGGCAGGAGGAGATCGAGCCCTGGCTGGATATTGAATCCCCGGGACGAGTCGTAGCGATCCTCCGAGACCGTCTCCATCAACTCCTTACGGTTCTCGTTCACCTCGTCCGGGTTGCTCTCGTAGAAGACGCCTACGTCCAACGTTGGCGAGAGGTTGAGAGGTCCGAGCCAGATGCCGCCATCGTCCTGCGCCGAGGCGCGGCACACACCCGCAAGGACGCCGAAGGCGGCCAGCATCCGCATGGGCCGCCGGAAGATCGCAAGTTGTGTCGTGTTCATGTCAAATCCTTGTTTTCGCCTGCATCCATCCACACTAGAACTGCGCCTTGTACGGCTCGGGTATGACGGGCTTGGGCGTGGTTGTCGTGGACGCCGGGGGCGCCGGCGAGCGGTCCGCGATCTCGGTGCGATCCAGTGGGGCGGGGCGGTTGACGTCATGTACCAGCAGGTCGGGCTGCTTGGCGACTTCGCCCAGGACATCGTCCAGGTTGACCGGGCGCTCGCCGACCTTGCCGTGCGGCGACACCAGCCGCAACTGCGCGGCCCCGGGCCCCAGGAGAGGCGTGTAGTCTCCCGCCAGCGCGGCGGGCAGGGCGGCGCCCACCTGGTCGCGGTAGGCCGCCGGCAGGGCGTCAAGCAGGCTGGCGGCAAAGGCCTGCTCCTCTTCCGGCGTCTTGCCGCGCGCCAGCAGGACCATGGCGAAAGTGGTGAAGATGGTCTTGTCCTCGTCCGTGAGCGTCTCGGCGCCACCGATCTCCTTGAGCACCCCGGCCGCTAGCTTCGCGTAGGCGTTGTCGTCGATCGGCTTGAGCTGCGCGGCCAGCAGTGGCTTGAATGCCTCGACCCATCCGGGCAGCATCTGGAAAGGCGTGTTGACGACCAGTTGGGCGAGGAGCGCCGGCAGTTCCGCCGCCGGGACGGCCTTGGCGAACTCGACGGCGATATCCCGCATCTGCGCGAGCCGCCGCCGCGGGGAGATCGGCATCTTCGCCGCGGCCTGCATCACCTGGCCGGCGAAGTCAGGCACGGCCTTCGCCTCCATCGCCGTCACGATCGACGGCACCTGACTTGGGTCGGAGGCCGCCAGCCCCAGTTGATCGTCGGCGGCCGCGGCGGTCCGCACCAGGCACAGGCAGGCGAACATGACCATCAGTACGCAGCCACTATTCTTGCTCATGAGGCATCCCTTTCAAGTTTCCGTTCCACCTCTAGATGACAGATTGCGGCACATAGACGACATCGCCGGGAAGCAACCGGATATCCCGTTCGATCTCCCCTCTTCTCCCCACGCGATCCAGATCGACCTTCAGCACCTCCTTGCGCCCGCCGGGCTTGCGGCGGGTGACGATGATCGCACTCTTCTTGGCGCTGGTGGCGTAGCCGCCGGACACCTGGATCGCCCGGCTCACGGTCAGGTCGCGCGTGGGTGGGATGTTGACCCAGCCCTCGCCGGCCACGCGTCCCTGCACCAGCACGCGCCCCCAGGGAGAGACGGCGTCCGGCTCGTAGAGGAACTCCAGCGAGATCTGCGGTTCGCGGTAGAAGGCGCTGTAGCGCGCCTCCAGTGCGCGCTTGAGTTGCGGCAGCGTCAGGCCGTCGCAGGCCACCGTCCCCACCATCGGAAAGACGATTTCACCCTTGTCCATCACCTGCAGGCGCATGGGCTCGACCTCGAGCCGGTCGCCCACCCGCAGGGAGAATCCGATGACCAGTCCGGTGCGCAGGAGCGGATCGCCCGCCTCGTTGAAATTGCCGAAGTCGGCCTCTCCGGCGGCGGCCGCCGCCGCGCTGGCAGCCTCGATGTCCGCGCGGTCGGAGGCGCTCAGGCTGCCGGGAGTGTCGAACGGCATGGGCACCATACCGGCCAGCGCCGCATCCAGTGAGCCATCGTCGGACGCGTCTCCCTCCGGAGCGGCCCGGAAAAGTGAACAGCCTGAAAGAAGCGCCGCGAGCGCGGCTGCCGCCAAGCCCGAAATGCATGCAAGTCGTTTGCAGCCGGCATCATGCCGGCCTGTCGGAGTGCGTTTCAACCATTGCTCCCGGCGTAAAACCATGTACTTGCGCGTGGCAGTCAAAATTAATGATCATCAGTCCGCCCGAAGCCGGGCCTGTCAAGATTCAATGAAGTGGATTTTACGCTATTTTCGGTGCATTGGCAAGAGACATGTGCGCCCGCGCATGCCCCTAAAAGGTCTTAAGTCGTTCCATGTCCAGCGTGGCGAAGTAGTCCTGCACCGTCTCCGCTCGCCTGATCATGGTAACACGGCTGTCCAGGCGGCGCAAGTACTCCGCGGAGCGGAGCTTGCCGTTGTACTGGAACCCCATGGCGTGCCCGTGCGCGCCCGTGTCGTGGATCGCCAACAGGTCACCGGGCGCCAGGGTAGGCAGGCTGCGGCCGATGGCGAACTTGTCGTTGTTCTCGCAGAGCGAGCCAGTCACGTCGTAGACCTGGTCGCAGGGCTCGTTTTCCCTGCCGATCACCGTGATGTGGTGGTAGGCGCCGTAAAGTGCCGGTCGCATCAGGTTGGCCATGCAGGCGTCGAGCCCCGCGTATTGACGGTAAGTGCGCTTGATATGCCGCACGCGCGCGACCAGGCACCCGTAGGGGCCCGTGACCATGCGCCCGCACTCCATGCAGATCTTGACCGGCGGATGCCCGGCGGCCACGAGGATGCGCTCGTAGGCCTCGCGGATGCCTTCCCCCACGCGCTCCAGATCCACTGCCGACTGCCCCGGACGGTACGGGATGCCGATGCCGCCGCCCAGGTTGATCAGGCCGAAGCTGATCCCCAGGTCGCGCGCCAGCTCCGCCGCCAGTGTGAAGAGCAGCTCGGCCGTGTCGATGAAGTACTGCGGATCAAGCTCGTTCGAGGCCACCATCGTGTGCAGGCCGAACCGCCGCACCCCGCAGTCGCGGAGCATGCGGTACCCATCGGAGAGCTGCTCGCGGGTGAAACCGTACTTGGCCTCCTCGGGCTTGCCGATGATGGCATTGCCGCCCTTCAGCGGGCCGGGGTTGTAGCGCAGGCATAGGCGGTCGGGAAGCCCGGCCACCTCCCGCAGGAAGTCGATGTGCGTGATGTCGTCGAGATTGATCACCGCCCCCATCTGCCGCGCCTTGACGAACTCCTCGGCCGGGGTGTCGTTGGAGGTGAACATCACCGCCTCGCCCTTGATGCCCGTGGCCTCGGCAAGCAGTAGCTCAGGCAGCGAGCTGCAGTCGGCGCCGAAGCCCTCCTCCATAAGGATTTTCATGATGAAGGGATTGGGGCACGCCTTGACCGCGAAGTAGTTCTGGAATCCAGGATTCCACGCGAAGGCGCGGTTCAGACGCCGCGCGTTGGCCCGGATGCCCTGCTCGTCGTACAAATGGAACGGTGTCGGATAGCGCTCGGCGATCGCGCGGATCTCGTCCGCGGGCACCGGCAGTGGCTTGCTCGTTGGTGTCATGCGTCAATGGCTCCGTCTGTTGCCTTGCACCGGCGTCCGTCGCGGCGCGCGGCGCTGTGATGCTCTGTCCGCTGTTCTTCCTCTCCCATTCCTACTCCGTCACCGGACGGATCTGCCAGGCAAAGCGGAAGGGCCCCGGCATCAGGCGGTGTTGCGGCAGCACCTCGGGGCCGCAACTGTTGCTGCCTATGCCGTTCTGGGCGACATCGAGGTTCAGCGTCATGAATGGACGCTCGCGCAGTTCGTATGCATGCATCGCCCGATCGAGATCCGCCGTGTCGAAACGCTGCAGGCTGAAGCTGAAGGGCTCATCCGCGTCGATCCGCAGACCCGCTCCCGCCATATCCGTCACCTCGGCCCAGCGCGTTGCGCTCCGGTTGCCGTTCTCCTGCGGCACGACATACGGGGTGTACAGCTCGTCCGCGTCGGCGCGCCATTCGCCCATTCGCACTCCGGAACAGGTGTCGGCATACGACTCGCCGGGCCCCAGCCCGTACCAGCGCGCCCGTTCCACCGCGCGCGGCAGGCGCACCTGCACGCCGAGGCGCGGCCAGGAGACCGACCATTCACCGTAGGGCGCGCCGTCGATCGTCAGCGCGAGCAGTCCCTCGCCGTCCACCGCATAGCGGTACTCTGCCTCGATCCCGCAGGCCGCCCCGGGTCCGCCCAGGCGTGACGGCACCACCAGCTCGCGGACGCCGCCGGCGCCCGCCTCCCACCGCGCCGCGCCCAGCCATGGCATGAGCTGGTGCAGGCCGTGCCGGCGCCAGGCCGCCTGAACGCGCCCGCCGATGCCCTTGCCGTCGTTGCTGGTCGGCGCGCGCCAGAAGCTGAGGAGCGGACCGCGCACCAGGCACGCGCTCCCGCAACTGATCCAGCGGACAAGCGTGCCCGTCGCCTTGTCGAAAGCGATCTCGAAGTCGTTGCCCCGCCAGACCACCTCGCGTGCGTCCTCCGAGGGACGCGGCGCCGGACCGCGGACGCCAGCTGCGCGCCGTGCCGCGCGCCGCGTCCCCGCCAGCCGGAACTCCGCAAAGGCCACCTCGTGGCCGGCCTCGGCCCAGGCCGTAGGACGCGCCAGACGGTAGCTCACCTGCAGCCAGTATTCCCGCCCGTCGTCCGCGACCGGCGCGAAGGGAATCGTCAGCAGCCCGGTGTCGCCGGGAGCCACCTCGGGCAGCTCCGCCATGCCCGACTGCGCCACGCGCCCGTCGGCCAGCACCTGCCACGAGGCCACGTAGCCCTCCAGCCCGAGGAAGGCGTGTCGGTTGCGCAGGGCCAGGCGGCCGTGAGCCAGATCCAATGCTTCCGTGTGGAGCGGCGCCAGCGCCTGCTTTAGCTCGGCCATGGCGGGCGATGGCGTCCGGTCGGGAAAGAGCAGCCCGTCGCAG
>CAYRPP010000027.1:0-2609 GCA_964426115.1 uncultured Lentisphaerales bacterium
CCTTGATCTCGACGCCGAAATGGCGCTGCAGGATGACCACGATCTCGACGGCATCCAGCGAGTCAAGGCCGAGTCCGCCGCCAAAAAGCGGGGCCGCATCCTCGATCTGTCCGGCTGTCACATCCTGGAGATTAAGGTGATCCACCAGCAAAGTCTTGAGCTTCTGGCGTATCTGCGCCAGCTCGTTCTCCCGGTTATCCATAGTCGGTCATCCTCGCGTTTTGCGTGGTTTACAGTATACCCGACCGTATCCGAATCGGAAAGGTCAAGCTTCGCGTATGGGCTGCGCGTCCTGCGCGTCCTCCTTGCCGGTCCAGATGTCCGCGAAAAGGAAGCACTGGAGGGGGTGGCGGGAGGCGAACTGCTCCAAGGCGCCGGCAAAGGCGCGCACGCCGTCCCGCACCGAGGTGCGCAGCTCGCGCGATGGCGGCTCGAACCCGGTAGCCTCCAGGCGGTAGTGCCGCACGCCGGTCTTGGGCACGAAGAGCGCGACCACGGGACGCTGCGCCGCCCGCGCGACGGCAAAGGCGCTTGCGGGAAAACGCGCGTTCGCGCCCATGAAGGGCACTTCCAGCGTCTGCCCGCCATAGGCCCGGTCACCCATGATGGCGACGATCCCTCCCTGCTGCAGCCGCGTCACCATCTCGAGGGCGCAGGCGGGGCCGGTGTCGGGCGGAATGACATAGAAACCGGCATCGCCGGCGCGCAGGTGCGCCTGGACATCGGGGGACTCCGCCGCGCGCATCAGCAGCGAGACGGAGCGTCCGCCGGGCAGCCGGCGCAACTGGGGCAGCGCCAGTTGCCAACCGCCGGCGTGGGCCAGCAGCAGGATGAACCCGCCTTCCGACAGGCGCGGCTGGCGCAGCAGCTCCTCCAGCGGCCGGGAGTCGAAGGTGAAGCGGCGCAACCCGGCGAGGTCGGCATGGCGGTCGACGAGGCACTTGCCCTGGTTGACGAAGAGCCGAAAGACGGCCAGACGCCGGCGTAGGCGGCCGGCTTTCGGAAAGCGGCGTCCGACGTAGGCCTCGGCGGTGTCCACCGCCGGGCGGTCGGCCAGCGCATAGTACGCGCAGACGGGATATAGCAATCCATAGGCGCCGCGGAGACCGGTCAGCCGCAAGGCACTGCGGAAAAACCAGAATCCCAGCGCATTGCCGCGGCGCCGCGGCGCGGCCCGGGACGAATCCGTGGCGCCGGACGCCTGCCGCCGCCGGATGCGACGGGCGGCCAGGAAGACCAGTCCGCCGACGGTTATGGCCAGCGGCGGGGCCATGAGCAGCGCGCCCACGAGCCACTCGGCGAAAAAGCCCAGGAAGTCCTGTGGTGTCCGCGGCAGTGACGGCAGGCGTCTGCCGTGGAGCGCCAGGTGGCCGACGATGATGCAGAGGGCCGGCGTAAAGGGCGGGATAAAGAGGTTCTGGATGGCGAGTGCCATGAGCCGGTTGAGGTTGAGCCTGGTCGTCGCGAAGATAATAGCCAGCGAGTGGAAGCCGGGGATCGGCAGCACGGCCAGCAGCGTGCCGACACCCGCGGAGGCGCCCAGTTCCGCCGGTGTGGCGTGCTCCTGCAGCAGGCGGCGCAAGAGCCGGGCGGGGTGCAGACGTTCGCGCCAGGGAGCCCGGGCGGCGCGCGGCACCAGGCGGCGCACCGGCCAGGGCCAGAGGCGGCGTCCCACGAGACGGGCATGTGTGCGTGAGAGGCGCAGGTTGTCGCGCACCTTGCGGAAATGCGAGACGCGGAGTCCCGGCGGGGCGTACCAGGTCGCGACGGGCACCTCCGCCAGCGGCAGACCGGCCCAGAAGCCGCGCGCCAGCACCTCGACTTCAAAGTCGTAGCGTCGACCGGATAGCGGCAATTGCGAGACGAGCGCGACCGGATAGGCGCGGAAGCCGCACTGCGTGTCGGCGCAGACGACGCCGGTTTCCAGGGCGATCCAGAAATTCGAGAAGGTGCGCCCGAAGCGGCTTGACCGCGGCACATGCGGTACCGTGAAGTCGCGCACTCCCAGCACCAGCGCCTGCGGCGCGGCGCGGATCGCCTCCAGGAAGCGGGGCAGGTCGGCGGGCGCGTGCTGGCCGTCGGCGTCCAGCGTGACCAGGTGCGAGAAACCGCGCGCGCGGGCGAAGTCCAGCGCCGTCAGCAGGGCGGCGCCCTTGCCGCGGTTCTGCGCGTGCCGCACGACCGTGACATCCGCGCCGGCCAGCAGGGCGGCGAGATCGGCGTCGGTGCTGCCGTCGTCGACCACCAGCACGTCCGCGATCCGGGCGCGCGCCTCGCGCACCAGCGGCGGCAGGGTGCCCGCGTGGTTGTAGACCGGGAACACGCAGAGGGGCCGAACGGGCTGTGGACTGCGCTCCATGGGTTCAGGGCGCTTGGGGGGCCGGACGCCGTGACTGGCGGCGCAGGAGCATGTCGATCGACATGCCGGCATAGCCCAGACGGTGCAGGAACGCCAGCCCGCTGTCGTACTCGTCGGGAGGATAGACCACCTGGCGGTGCCCCTTGAAGGCGGAGGTCAGCCGCCCGTGCAGCCAGTCGCGCGAGATGGCCGGCGAGAAATAGAAGACCGGATGCAGCAGGTCGGTTGCCGCCGTGATGACGCCTTCGTT
>CAYRPP010000027.1:2619-4256 GCA_964426115.1 uncultured Lentisphaerales bacterium
CGAGGAAGATGAACGTGGCGGCCCCCTGCAGGCGCAGGATGTTGGCGATGCCCTCCTCGACGGTGGCCTCGGTCTCGCCGGGCCCACCCAGCATGAAGTAGTGCGAGACGGTGATGCCGGCGGCGACGAAGGCGGCATGCGCGGCCTCGATGTCGCGGAACCCGAAGGACTTGCCCATCTCCCGCAAGGTGGTGTCGGTGGCGGCGTCCGATCCCAGCTCGACGGCATTCAGGCCGGTCTCCCGCATGTCGCGCAGCAGGTCGGGCGCGATGACCTCGGGCCGGAAGAAGCCCGTCCAGGGAAGCGCGACCCCGCGCCGCCGCATGGCCGCGATCAGGTCGCGGTACGCCCCCCCGGGATCGTTGAAGACCGAATCCGTGAAGAAGATCTGCCGGGCGCCGGACGCCTGAAGCGCGAGCATTTCATCGACGACGGCGTCGCGGTCGCGGACTCGGATACGGCGCCCCTCGAGCAGCGGATAGGTGCAGTAGGAGCAACGAAACGGGCAGCCGCGCTTGGTCTGGAGCGGCACGATGCCGCCGCCCTTCTGATAGAAGTCGAGGATCGGCGCGTCATAGGCCGCCGGCACCATACCGGCGGCATCGAGCGTCGCGTCGGCCCGGAAGAGACGCCGCGGGGGAGGCTCGCCGCGCTGCAGCGCGGCGGCCAGCTCGACCACCAACCGCTCGCCTTCGCCGACGATGCCGAAGTCCGATCCCGTGATTTCCAGCAGACGCTCGGGCATGACGGAAAACCCCGGCCCGCCGATGACCACCGGGGCGCGCGTCTCCGCGCGGATCGTGTCCATCAGCGCCATGAGCTGGTCGAGGTAGTGCATCTCGTTGCAGGCGTTGACGTTGTCCAGGTTGCGGAACGAGACGCCGACGAGCCCGGGATCGCACGCGGCGATGGCGGCGCGCAGGCTGTCGAGGGAGAACCCGGCTGCCAGCATGTCGAACTGGCGCACCGCGTGTCCCGCGCGCGCCAGCGCCGCCGCGATCACGGACATTCCGAGCGGGTAGACGGGATAGGGGGCCACCACCGGGTTGCAGGCCAGCAGCAGGATTCTCATGGCGCGGCGACGCCTCCGCTCCAGCCGGCCCGCCGCCGGCGGCGCCCGACGTCGGGCCGCGTGCCGTCCTGGACCTCCTTGTGGATCACCTTCAGGAAGAGCCGCGCCATGCGCGTGGCCGCGTCGGCCTCGCGGTAGAAGGCGTCCCAGGCGTAATGGTACATTCTTTCCAGTGCCTCGGGTGTCATCCGGGCCGGACGGAAGACCACCTCGGAGCCCGTGTAGCGGATCCAGTCGTTGTGCAGCACGCGCCCTTCGCGCTCGAGCTGCGCGCGCACCGGCGTGTGCGGAAAGGGCACCAGCACGGTGAACTCCGCCATGTCGAGGTTCATCTCCAGCAGAAAATCGACCATGCGCTTGATGTCGTCCTCAGTCTGGTCGTCAAGCCCCAGCAGGATCGTTCCCTCGACGCCGATGCCGTGGTCGTGCAGGCGCCGGATGCGCTTCCGGATCCCATCCGTGATCCCGGCCACCGCCTGGTAGACGTACCAGCAGCCGGCATCGGCCGCGAGTTTCAGCACGGCGTCGTTGTCGACGATCGGATGCGACACCCATTTCTTCTTCA
>CAYRPP010000027.1:4266-5866 GCA_964426115.1 uncultured Lentisphaerales bacterium
CGGAAGACGCGCCCGCCGAGATAGGGGGTGCAGCATGGAAAGCAGTTGAAACGGCAGCCGCGCGAGGCATGCACCAGGTCGACCATCTGCACGCCGCGGAAGTTGTAGCGCTCGCGGTTCAAGATGTCGCGGCGGGCGGCGCCGACGAGCCGGATATCCGGCGGGTCGCGCAGGAAGTCGTACACCGGCTTCGGTTTCCCCGCCCTGAAGTCGGCGATGACCGCCTCCATGCGGCCCTCGGCCTCGCCGAGGAAGACGGCGTCGGCGTGCGCGCGGGTCTCGTCGGCATGCAGCATCGTGGCGATTCCGCCAAAGAGCACGGGGACGCCCAGCGCGCGGTAGGCGTCGGCGATCTCCCATGCGCGCGGCATCTGGCAGGTCAGCATGACCGAGAGTGCAACGAGGTCGGGCGTGTCGTCCAACGACAGCGGCTCGACATTCTCGTCCGTGAAGCTCACATGCACGTCCGCCGGCAGCGTGGCCGCGAAGCAGACCGGCCCGTGCGGCGGCAGGTGGAACTCGGTCTGGCGCCTGAGCTTCGGCCAGTGGGGATAGATCAGCTTGAGATTCATGCGGGAGCCTTGGTCACGGAGGGTAATGGTGCGGGGAATATCCGGTCTGGAGGCGAGGCGCGGCCGCAGGCGGTGGGCGTCTCCGCCGCCGCCACGACCACGCGCGCGTCGGCGCGCGTCCCATCGGCTTCGAGCAGGACCATGGCGTCGGCCAGGCCCTCCGCCAGCAGGCCCGTCGCGGCCCGCCGCGCGGCGCCGTCCCCGCCGTCCGGCTCCGCGACCGCCAGCAGCGGCCCGCGGAGACCCAGGGCGATGGCGCACTCGGCCGCCATGGACGTCGGCAGGGTGGCGGCAAAGAGCTGGCCGCGGCCCAGCGCGCGGCCCGAGGCGACGTAGTCCGAGAAGTAGGCGCGGTTGGCCGCGGTGCAGCCATCGCGGTCGTGGGCAATGATGCCGATGCGCGCCGCGCCGCGCGGCACACCGCTCTCCCCGCTCCCGCGGCCCGCCTCGTCCAGGGCGCGGCGGACGGCCGCGAGGGCGCGCTGCGTCCCGGCGCCAAGGCGTGCGGGATAGCGTGCCCGATCCCTCTCGCCGCCGGGGGACGGGGGGATATCGCCGGCCGCGGCTGGCGGCCCGGGGAGGGCCGACAACGCGAGCACAAGCGCGGCGTTGGTGCCGCCGAAACCCGAGGCCGTTACGAGCAGCGCGCCGTCCGAAGGCACGGGCACGGCGGCGGTCGCCGCCCATCCGTGCGCGTCCGCGGCCATTTGCTCCAGCCCCACCGTCGGCGGGACGCGTCCCCGGCGCAGGGCTTCCAGACCGATAAGCGTCCCCGTCAGGCCTGCCGCGCCGAGGGTGTGTCCCAGGCCGCCCTTGACCGAGAAGAGCGGCCGCGGTGCGCCGAAGACCCTTCTGAAGGCCAGCAGTTCCATCTGGTCGTTGTATACCGTCCCCGTGCCGTGGGCGGCGATGGCGGCGACCGCGCCGGGACGGCATCCTGCCATCCGCAGAGCCTGCCCGGCGGCCTCCGCGAGCGGCGCGCCGTCGCGCGAGGGGCCGGTCAGGTGGTTGGCGTCGCAGGTCAAACC
>CAYRPP010000027.1:5876-12526 GCA_964426115.1 uncultured Lentisphaerales bacterium
CGACGACCCCCAGGCAGGGACGCCCCTCGCGGCAGGCGCGCTCGCGGCGCATCAGCAGCGCGAAGGCGACGGCGCCGCCCAGCGTGATGCCGCGGCGGCGGACATCGAAGGGCCGCGCACCCGACGGATCCAACGCCATCAGGGCCGCGAAGCCCGAGAGGGTGAATTCGGAGACCGTGTCGCCGCCCACCACGAGGGCGCTGTCGCACTGCCCGCGGCGGATCGCCGAGGCCGCCAGCGCCAGGGCCGCCAGCGAGGAGGCGCAGGCCGAGGAGACAAGCTGCGGAGCGCCTTCCCGCAGGTCCAGCGCCTGCGCCAGCCTTGCGGGCAGCAGCGAGAGGCGGTCGGCGCCGGAAGGGGGGGCGCCGGCAAGGATCTCCTGTTCGAGCAGGCCGATCTCTCCCGCCGTGGTCGCCACATATAGCGCGGCATCCGGCGGCAGGGGGCGCGCGCCGTTCAGCAGATCGCGCATTCCGTTTAGAAGCGGTTCTCCGGAGGCGCCGCTGTCCGGCGTATCTGGCATCGCGCCCACGGGCAGCGTGGCCAGCGCCGGCGGGAAACGGCTGCCGGCCTGGCGCAAGGCGCGGCGTCCCGCGAGGAGTCCCTCCATGCAGGCATCCACGCCCGATCCATAGGCGGAGAGCAGGCCCTGGCCGGCGATGATCACGTCGTTCAGGCCTGCAGGCATGCGAACTCCCCCCGGCGCCACCGCGCCAGGCATGCGGTCCAGATTCCCGGGGACGTCAGACAGACGGTATGGCTGGAGGCCTCCATGAAGACCTGCACCGTGCGGGCCGCCACCCGCAGGACGCCATCCGGGCCCCGAACTTCGTAGGTCATGTTCAGCCGGGCGGCTTCGCTGGCGTGCAGGCAGGCCTTCACCGCCAGCCGCTCGTCGAGGCGCGACGGATGCAGGTACTCGACCTGGTAAGAGACTACCGGCGGTTCGATGCCTGCATCGCGGAAGGCGGCGTGCGAGAGGCCGCAGGCCTCGCGCAGTTCGGCCGAGGCCTCCTCGAAGAACGTCGTGTAGCGTCCGAACCAGACAATGCCCATCGGATCGACCTCGGAGAAGCCGACGCGGTGGACGACGGTCGCGCAAAGCGGCGGATATCCGTCGAGCGCGGGGAAGGCGAGCGACCGCAGGCGGCGCCGGGTCATGGTGGCGGGCTCCCGTCCATGGCGTCGGGCTCCGCCGTCCAGGTCATCTCGGCGATGCGCTCCGCGCCGCGGCTCCAGCGGGCCGTGGCGCGGATGCTGCGCGGACGTGCCGCGTCCGGCAGCAGCTTGAAGTCCAGATCGAGAACGTCGCCGGGGGCCACGGTGCGGACAAACTTGACCGTGGCGAGGTGTCCGAGCCGCAGCGGCCGCCCGAGCGCCTGGCCGACGATCGCGATGGCGGCGTCTATCAGCACGACGCCCGGCAGGACGGGCGCTTCGGGGAAATGGCCGGCAAAGGCCGGCTCGTCGGCGGGGAAGCAGACGCGGGCCGCGCCATCCGCGGCAGTGGCGGAGATGCGCATCACCTGCATGCGGCGGTCTCCTCCTGGGACGACGCGACTGCCGCGCGGCGGCGCCGGTCGATGAAGCGCACGGGCTTGCGCGACTGCGGGCGGTAGACCTGCCGGCGGATCTCGTCCTCGCCCTCCGTGCTGATCTCCGGTCTGACGCGCAGGCGGGCGAGCAGCCGCTCTTCGAGTTGGCGTCGGAGCGCGGGCGTGTCGGGCAAGAGCGCCGCATGCACGCGGATGCGGTCGGCGCCCGGCTCGTCCGCGTCCTCGACCTCAACATAGTACTCGCTGACTTCCGGCATGCCGTTGAGCACCTCGAAGACCGTTGCCGGGTAGAAGGTGGTGCCGCGCACCTTGAGCATCTGGGCGCGGCGGCCGAGGATGGGGCCGAGACGGGGTGTGCGCCGCCCGCAGGCGCAGGGTTCGTCGATCCGGTAGCCGATGTCGCCGGTGCGGAAACGCAGCAGCGGCATGCCCTCCACGCCCAGCGGCGTGAAGACGACCTCGCCGGCCTCGCCCGGTGGCAGCGGACGGCCCGCGTCGTCGACGATCTCCAGGATGCCGAGATCCGGCGCGGCGTGCCCGCCGCATTGCCGCGGGCATTCGCAGAAGGAGGTGACGATCTCCGACGATGAGTATGTCGAGAAGGCCGGCGCGCCCCAGAGCTGTTCCAGCTCGGCGGTCAGCGCGGTGGGCTGGAGTGCGGCGTCGCGCAGCGGCTCGCCGATGCAGATCAGTCCGCGCACGCCCCGCGCCGGCGTTCCCGCGTCGCGCAGGTGTCGGCCGAGCTTGCGCAGGAAACCGGGCACGCCGACGAGGAACGTAGGCTGCATTTGCGCGATCACTGCGGCGTGGCCCTCGGCGAGGTTCAGGCCGCTGCGGATGCCGGCCGCGCCGACCGCCTGCGCGCCCAGGCAGTAGGCGTAGCCCGCCACGAAACAGCGGTCGAGCGTGCAGGTCAGCAGCACGCGGTCGCCGGGCCCCATGCCGCACCCCCGGAAACAGACAGCCTCGTTGCGCGCGAGACGCGCCAAGTCGCGCGCCGTGTACATCATGCGCGTCGGGCGTCCGGTGGTGCCCGAGGACTGCACGATGTCGCGGACACGGACGCGCGGGACGGCCAGGAAGTCGTCGTTGCGCGCCTCGATGTCGGCTTTGGTGGTGAACGGAAGGTCGCGCAAGGCCTCGAGCGGGAAGCGTCCGGCGGCCGGCGCAATGTCCTGCGGCAGCAGGCGCCGGTAGAACGGAGACTGCACGCAGTGGCGGAGGTGCACGGCGAGGAGCCGCTCCTGTGTCTCGCGGATCGCCGCGGCGTCGCGGAATGCCAGCCGGTAGGAGGCGTCGGATGCCTTCATGCGGTAAGCTCCATGCGCTCAAGTTCGGTGCGGATAAGGTGGCGGACGCGGTTCTTGAGCTGGAACGGCGTGCAGTCGCCGAATTGATCCCAGGTCAACTCCGGTAGGCAGCGGATGCGGATGGTTGCGGGTTCGAGCACCAGGGAGCCGCGGGCCGGTGTGCGGGCGTTGCCGGCGATGCAGAGGGGCACCAGTGGCGCGCGCGTAGCCAGCGCCAGGCGGAACATGGCGCCGTGGAAGGGACCCATCGGGCGCGTGCCTGCCCGCGTGCCCTCGGGAAACGCCACCAGGGATACGCCCTCGGCCAGGAGGCGCGCGGCGCGCGCCTGGAATTCACCGGGATCCATGGCGCGGATGCTAAGGTAGCCCGCCCAGTGTGCGAACCGGCCCCATACCGGCAGCTTGAAAGGCCACAGGTTCACGACCTGCACCACCTCCTCGGGCAGCACGGCCATGAGAAAGGGATCCGAGGCGGAGACGTGGTTGGCGACGAAGATGCGCGCCACCCGCGGCGTCCGCCGGGGCGACTCGTAGCGGATGCGCGCCACGGGGCGCGCCAGCCCGCGGATGATGCCGGTGCCGTACCAGGAGATCGCCCGCCGGAAGCGCCGCATGTTTTCGCGGTGCGGGGAGAACGGGGCGTGCGCGGCGACCACCAGGGCCAGCAGCGGAACCGCCAGCAGGGTGTAGGCGGCCAGCAGCGGATAGAAGCAGCCGGAGAAAAGCATGGCCAGGCCGCGTTTCACGCGCGGTTCTCTTTCCGGATGGTCTCGATGAACGCGTGGACATCCCCGAGCGTGCGGATGGTGCGGATGCGCGCGTCGTCGCGTAATTGCACGGCGAAACGCTTCTGGAGCGCCACGACCAGATCCACAATATCCAGGCTGTCGAGTCCCAGGTCCTGGAAGATGTTGGCCTCGGGCACGAGCCGTTCCGGCTCGATCTCGAACGACTCGGCAAACACCGCGTTGGTCGCGGCGACGATCTCTTCCCTCGTCATGCAGTCTCCTCGGTTTGCAGGCGGCAGACCAGCGAGGCGTTGATGCCGCCAAAGGCGAAGCTGTTCTTCAGGAAACAGCGGGCGCGGGTGGTCTCCGGCACGGTGACATGGCGCAGGCCGCGGCACGTCTCCGCCACCTCCTCCAGGTTGCGCGTCGGGTAGAGGCGGCCCTCGTGCAGGCCGCGCACCACCGCGGCCAGCTCGATGGCGCCCGAGGCCCCGAGGGTATGGCCCAGGTGGCCCTTGAGGCTGCTGACCGGGACCGTGCCGCCCACGACCTCGCGGAGCGCGGCGGCCTCCTCGGCGTCGCCCTTCAGCGTGGCCGTGGCGTGGGCGCTGACATACTCTACTGCGCCGGATTCGCAGCCGGCGTCCGACAGCGCGGCACGCATGCAGCGGGCGATGCCCTCGCGGCTCGATTCGCTGATGTGCGCCCCGCCGCTGCAGGTGTGGAAGCCGAGGATCTCCGCCAGAATCGGCGCGCCGCGGCGCAGGGCCCGCTCCCGCGACTCGATGAACAGGATTCCGGCGCCCTCGCCGCACACCAGGCCGTCGCGTGCCGCGTCGAACGGGCGCGAAGACGCCGCGGGACGCCCGTTGTAGCCGGTCGAGGCGGCCATGAGCATGTCGAAAGATCCCGTCACGGTGGGATGAAGCTCCTCGGCGCCGCCGCAGAGCATGGCGTCCTGGCGGCCGGAGCGGATAAGATCGGTTGCCAGGCCGATAGCCTGCAGTCCCGAGGCGCAGGCGGCGTTGGTCGCGAGCAGCATGCCCTGCAGGCCGAGGTACTGCGCCAGGTTCATCGCCACGGTGTGCGAGAGGCACTGGAAGAACTGCATCGACTGCAGCAGCGAGAAATCGCGGTCCGGCAGCATCGTCTCGAAGACATTGTTGAGCGCTATGGCGCTGCCGGTGGTCGACCCTGCGACGCACCCTGTCCGGCCGTCGCCCAGAGTGGCGGGGTCGACGCGCGCCGCGCGCAGCGCCTCCTGCGCGGCCTGCGCGGCAAAGAGGCTCATGCGGCCCATGGAACGGCGGTTCTGCCGCGGGATCGACCGCGCGTCGCGCAGCTCGGCCGGCGCGGCGACAAGGCTGCGCAGGCCCTTGTAGGCCGACCATTCCGGCATGGCGCGGAGACCATGCGCGCCGGCCGCCAGCGCCGCGGCCTGCTCGTCCACGCTGCCGCCCAGCGGCGAGACCACGCCCATGCCGGTGATGACGACTCGTTGCCGCTGGCTAGACATGGCGCGCCTCCGGTTGCCTCAGCCGGGCATCGAAGTGCTCGCGCCCCACCATGAGACGGGCGACCAGCAGGCCGGACATCATCGCCCCCAGCACTCCCGGCAACAACGCGCTCTGGCCCGCGGCATAGAGGTTGCGTCCCGGCAGACGCCCGAAGAGTCCGTACTGGCCGACTTGCTGCATGATCCCATATGCGCTGCCGCAGGACGAGCCGAGGTAGTCGCGGAAGGTCAGCATCGAGGCGGTCTCGGCCCAGTGGACGCGGTCCGCGTATGGTAGCATCGTCGCGAGACGCTCGCGGATGGCATCGGCCCGTCGGCGCTTGTACGCGTAGTAGTCGGCGGGACGCCGCCCGACGCGCGACTCCGACCAGGCCGCCACGTCCTGCGGAAAACTCATTTCCAGCGCGGAAATCGTGGGCGGCGCTTCCACGGCGGCGTCGCCCGGCACCTCGATGACGACCATCGGCCGCGCCCCGTCTTGGGCGGGATCCATCATCGCGTCGAAATCGGTCTCCGGAAAATCCGAGTGGATGCAACGCCCGAAGTCCGGCGGCGGCGCGCTCCCGCCGACCACCCCGAAGGCCACGAAGAACCCGATCGAGGGCTGGAAGGCGCGGACACGTTCGCGGAAGGCCGGCGTGGGATGCACGGGGGCGAGCAGAACGAGTATCTGCGCGGGATCGATGGTCAGCAGGCAGCGGTCGAAGGACACGATGCTGCCGTCGGCCAATACGGCGCGGCGCGGGTGTCCCTCGACGATCTCGTCGAAGGCCTCCAGCCGGCAGCCGCAGTGGATCTCTACCCCTTCGCGTTGCGCCCTCCCCACCAGCGCGTCCGCGAGCGCGTCGCCGCCGCCGGCCAGCGTGCCGACCGACTGGTGCAGCCCGAAGGCCACCCGCGCGTGGGCCGCGAAGGAGACCCGCGCGGGCGGGGAACCGTGGCACATCGAAAAGGCGCTGATCGCCCCTTTCAGCAGCGGATCGCGGAAACGGTGGTCGAGAACCGAGCGGAGCGACACGAAATCCTCGTCCAGCATGCCAAACGGCTTCATGATGCCGTCGGCCTGCATGCCCGTTGTCCGCTCGGCGACCGACCGCAGCGCCTCGAAATACCAGGCGACCGGTCCCGCCTCCGCCGGGAAACGCGCCTGCCAGCAGGCGCACGCCTGGTCGAGCCCCGCCGGCACCTCGACCGCTGTCCGCGCGTTGCGGAAAAGGAAACGGTGTGTACGGGAGGTGTCATAGGGCAGCAGCGTGACCGCGTCCCGGATGTCAAGCTGCCTCAGCAGGCGGTCGAGCAGTTCGCCGGGGCGCACGCTGCCCGAGAAGTGGAACCCCGTGTCGAAGGCCGCGCCGCCGCGCCGGAATCGGCGCAGACCTCCGCCGGGAGCGGGTGCGCCGTCGACGAGCAGCACCGACCGTCCGAAACGCGCCAGCAGCAGCGCCGCCGTGAGGCCGGCGGTGCCGGCGCCGACCACCAGGTCGTCAAAGCTGTGCGCTGGGCCTCTGCTCATACCGCCATGCCGCCGTTGACCTTGATC
>CAYRPP010000028.1:0-12427 GCA_964426115.1 uncultured Lentisphaerales bacterium
CTGGTTGCAAACCTGCCGGAACACGGTATGCTGACACTTCGCTGGCCGGGTCGGTTCGCCCTTGCGGGCGCGAGGCGCTTGACGGCGCCCCGGTTGTTGTTTTTTAGTCATGCCTGTAGGTTACAGGCAAACGGCCGCCCGGTCAGCACCTTCCCGCCGGCTGCCCGCGGGGAGCCTATGGGATGCTAGTGTGTTGGCGAGTCACACGGGGATTTAGAATTGCGAACGACACTAACAATCATATTGTTTCTCGCCAGCCAGCGGCCAGCGTTGCGCTGGCCGCTGGCTGGCGAGGATCGTTATGTTGCCGCCCACGTTTGTTACGGACACGCTTCTTCTGCCCGTAACAATGACCATTCAACAGTCAAGGAAGTCTCCTGATTCTGACCTTCATCAGGATAAGGCTGAAAATAGCAAATAGCTTCCCTCGCTCCAGCCTCTCACCCCTCCACTGTTCGTCCGTGCCGGTCCGTGTTTGTCCGCGGAACATTTTCGAGCCGGCTTGACATTGATAACCCAGCAGGGTACCCTTCCCGTGATGCGATCGTGGGTGCCAATTCTTCCACCATTTCGGCGGATTACGGAACAAACATGAGCAAGAAGATAGTCGTATTCCACGGGAGCCCGCGCAGGAAGGAGACCTACACTTTCGTCAAGCAGTTCGAAGAGAGGTTGGCGGAACTCGGGTCGGTCGAAGTGGACCACGTTCTGCTGAAAGATCACAACATACAGTTGTGCCGCGGCTGTTTCGCCTGCCTGACGCGTGGCGAGGAGTTCTGCCCGCTCAAGGACGACATCCCGGCGCTCGTCGACAAGATGCGAGGGGCCGACGGCGTGGTCTTTGCCACTCCCAACTACTCTCTCCAAGTGACGGCGATCATGAAGAACCTTCTCGACCGTTGCGCCTTCATATTTCATCGTCCTGCGATGTTCCACAAGGTCTCCATTGCGTTGGTCACCCAGGGGGTCATCGGCGGCGCAAAGATCGTCTCCTATCTCAGCGAGGTCTGCGGCTACTGGGGTTTCATTGTGGTGAAGGGAGCGGTCGCGACCACCATCCGTCCGCTTACCGTCAACGAGGAAAAGAAGGTCGCGGCGGTGGCTGTCCAAGCGGCGGAGAGGTTCCGCGCGGCACTCCATGGCGACCTGTCGCCCATACCGTCGTTCTTCCGGATCGCTATCTTCCGCATTAGCCGGGCGATGCACCGGTTCTGGCAGGATGAAGATTCGTGCGACTATCGCTATTTCCGCGACAACGGCTGGTTCACGAGTTCCTACTACTATCAGGTGAAACTCGGGCCCATGAAGAGACTCTTCGCCGCGCTCGTCGACTTCTACAGCACCCGGGCCGCCCGGTCGCGGAAGAGAGAACTGGACAAACAGAAGCCCTCTGCAGCGGCGCCTGCTTGAACGATAAAGAACGCATCGGGACGCCAACAACGGCACCGAGCCTATCCGGTGAACCCACGGCGGGTTCAGCTCAAGGCTCATGCCGGACGATACCAGTTCTTTGACGAGTGAACGCGTGCGGCCGGTGAGACTGCTGCGATACATAACAGTACTGTACAAGGAGTTCGCCGTGTGGATTCGGACGCACAAGGGCGCATGGGTGGCTGGGAGGGCGACATATCTCGGTGAATTCGGATTCGCCTACACGACGAAGACCGAAATCCGCTGCGGAAAAAGCGTAGGCCCGATTGTGACCAGGCGCGGGGAACTGGCCGGCGTTGTATCGCATGGGACAACCGCACCTGACGGGAAAGGTTTCTTCGCATCGTCCGCCCCGCTGATACCGCTGGCCCTGCCCGCATAGATGCTGAAGAGCCGGCCGCCGGCATAGCCTGCATTTTCGGCATCCTTCCGCGCTTGCCACGCTCTAGCCGCGGTGGCACAATACGTCCCCGAAGTGAGCTTGCGCACGCGCACCCCACCATCAACCATCGACCATAAACCATAAACCATCAACCATCAACCATCAACCATGCCAAACACCGGCCATCCTCTGTTCAATCTAAACGGGCGCGTCGCGTTCGTCACGGGCGGCTGCCAGAACTTCGGCTGGGAAATCGCCACGGGGCTGGCGGAAGCCGGCGCCGATCTGATCGTCACCTCGCGCCAGGCCGGCAAGGCCCGCGACGCGGCGGAGCGCCTGGCTTCAGCCCATGGCGTGCAGGCGCTGGGCCTGCCGCTCGACCTCCTCGACGAGGCGTCCATCCGGAAAGCCTTTGCCGACGCCGTGGCGCGGTTCGGCCGGCTAGACATCCTGATCAACAACGCCGGCGGCCATTCCACCGCGACCGGACGGCTCGAAAGCGAGACGCGCGACGGGTTCGAGCGCTTTATCCAGGCCAACGTCACAGGCACGTTCCTCTGCATCCGCGAGGCCGCGTCCGTCATGATGCAGCAGCGGAGCGGCGCCATCGTCAATATCGCCTCGGTCACGTCGCTTCTGGGCCGCGACCGTTCGGTCTACGCCGGAACGGAGATGAAGAACCCAGTCGCCTACACGGCCTCGAAGGCGGGGGTCATCGGCCTGACCTACGACAGCGCGGCCTACCTGGGCGCCTGGGGCATCCGTGTCAACGCGATAGCCCCCGGCGGCTTCGAACGCGGCCAGCCGGCCTCCTTCATCCAGGCCTACAACTCCCGCACCATGCTGGGACGCATGGGCCGCGACGGCACGGACCTCAAGGGCGTGGTCATCTTCCTCGCCTCCGATGCCGCGGCCTACGTGACGGGGCACACCCTGTATGTCGACGGCGGCTTCAGCCGCTTCAAATAACCCGGGAAGGCGAATCACATGTCCCTTACCACAAACTATCGCATACGGCACGAATGGGCTTCGCGCGGTTACGACGGCAAGACCTGCTGGGTTCAGTGTCGTGCCGGCGCCATCCCGCCGGGCGCGGCCGGAGGCAACAACCTGCCGATTGTCGTCCTGACCATGCAGAAACTCCTGCTTTCCGGCTGGGACGTGTTCTACGAGTTGAACGAACTTCGCACCGACGACCTCGCGCGCACCTGGTCGGGCCCGACACCGCATCTCGAAACACTCGGCCGCAGGACCGACTCCAACGGCACGGAATCGGTCATTTGCGACGCCACGCCCCGTTGGCACGCCGCCACCGGCAAGCTGCTCTCCACCGGTCACTCGGCTCACTACCTGAACAACGGTCTGATACCGGGCGAACACCGCCGTTTCACAGCCTATACAGTCTATGACCCGGCCACCCGCTCCTGGAACCGGTGGCGGACCATGGACATGCCGGACATGGACGGCCTCTTCTTCTGCTCCGGCGCCGGTTGCACCCAGCGTTTCGATCTGGAGAATGGCGATATTCTCCTGCCGATCCACTTCAAACCGCGCGCCGGACATTCGGCAGGCGGCGCGACGCCGCCCCTTATGACCACCGTGTGCCGCTGCCGCTTCGATGGAACAACCCTGAGTTACGTCGAGCACGGCACGGAGTTGTCGAGCCCGGAACCCGGCAGCCTTTGCGAACCTTCGCTCACGCGATTCCGGGGACGGTTCTACCTCACACTGCGTAATAAAATGCGCGGCTACGTGACCACAAGCGGGGACGGGCTCCAATTCGGAAGACCGGTGTCGTGGACGTTTGATGACGGCTCCGAGTTGGGCAACTACAACACCCAGCAGCACTGGGTCACCCACGGCGATGCGCTCTTTCTCGTCTATACGCGCCGCGGCCTGAACAACGACCACGTGTTCCGCCACCGCGCGCCGCTGGTCATGGCCGAAGTGGACCCGGATCGCCTCTGCGTGCTCCGGGATACCGAACGGGTCGTCGTGCCCGAACGTGGCGCGCGCCTCGGCAATTTCGCCGTGACCGATGTCAGCGAGCAGGAAACCTGGATCACCGTCAGTGAGTGGATGCAGAACGACGGAGGAGCCTCGGCGCAAAAGATGTGCGAAAAACTCGGCCGCTGCAAACCGTGGGAGCCCACCCCGCCCGGCTTGGGCTGGATCCACAGCGGAGACTGCGAATGTTTCGGCAGCGACAACACGGTGTGGATCGCCCGCCTGCAGTGGGAAAAGCCCAACACTTTTGCCTTCTGGATGAGACCGCAAACGACGTCCATCGGAAGCAAAACATGAAACGATTCGATGCATGGCACTTTTCGCACAGCGGCTTCAGCCGCTTCATATAATCCGGGAAGGCGAACCTGCATGAACGACTCCCACCGTGTGCTGGTCATCGGCTGCGGCTCGATCGGGCGGCGCCACCTGCGGCTGCTTGCCGAGCGGCCCGATGTGGCCGTGGCCGCCTGCGATCCCGACCCCGCCGCGCGCGAAGGGGTTGCCGCGGTCGGCTCCGGCATCCCGTTCTACGCCACGCTGGGCGAGGCGCTCCGGGCGTGGCGGCCCGCGTTCGCCGTGGTGGCCAATCCCAACCGCTTCCACGCCGAGGCCGCCATCGCCGCCATGCGGGCCGGAGCGCACGTCCTGTGCGAGAAGCCGATCGCCGACACGCTGGCGGCTGGCCGGCGCATCGTCGCCGAGGCGCGGCGCCGCAAGCGCGCCCTGCTGGTTGGCTACACCGAGCGCTACCGCGACTCGATCCAGACCGTCGAAAAAATGGCCGCCGCGGGCGAACTCGGCACGCTGACCGGCGGACGCGCCCTCGTCGGCACCTACAACACGCTCCTATGCTCGCGCACCGCCTCGCGCACCGACTACGGCGCGATCCTCGTCGACTACACGCACGAGTTCGACTTCCTGCGTGGGATTTTCGGCGAGGTGAGCGAGATCGCCTGTTACGCTAACGACCTCGGCGCCAAGCCTCTCCGGGCCTCGCCCGGAACGGCCGTCACCGTGCTCCGCTACGCCAGCGGTGCGCTGGTCACGGTGCACATGGACTACATCCAGCATCCCCAGCGCCGCCTACTCGAAGTCTTTGGCGACCGGAAGAGCCTGGAACTCGATCTGCAGACCGACACGCTGCGCGTGTTCGACACCGACCGGCCCGGCCACCAGATATTGACCTTCGAGAACGTCCGCGACAACCGCTTCCGTCTCGAGCACCAGGAACTGTTCGATGCCGCGCTCAAGGGAACGCTCCCGCGCGTCGACGGCGCCGCCGGCCTGAGCGCGTTGGCGATCGCGGAAAAGGCCATCCGGCAGATCGCCCGGAGGAAATAAGGCCTCCACCCTCCATCACATCGGCCACCAGCATGGCCGGAATCATCTCGGCGCCGTTTCGTTTATATGGTAAGCGGTACGATTTCATTTGGTACGGCGTTTGCTTGAATTCCAATATCATCTTCAGGAGACTTATGAATACGCGAAAAATACTTACAATCGCGGCGGTAGTATGCGCCGCGGTCCCGCTGCTGTCCGTCGCACAGATGGAGCAGTTCTCGCGCGACGACTACGAACGCGCTCAGAAAGAAATGATGACCGTCAATCAAGAGGTCTCAAATCAGGCCCTCAAGGCCTACCTCAACGGTCTGAAGCCCACAAAGGAGAATAAAACGGCCTTCATCACCGCTCTTCGCGTGGCGAAGGACGCAAAGGGCAAGGAGTTCAAAAACCTTCTCTACTACACCGTTCCGGCGATGAGCGAGATGCAGCGTCTGCCCGACACCTATCCGCTCGAGGGTAAACTGCTTTCTACAGTCCGCATCATGACCGCCGGCGAGGAATACGAGCCGGGCTCCGTCGTCTTCTTTCCGCTCGAGGACCTCGGCAAGGTCACGATTGCCGCTAACGACCTTAAGACTAAGGACGGCAAAACCTTCCCGAAGGCCAACCTCGACATCAAGGTCATCAAGGTCTGGTACCAGAACAAGAACGGCTGGTACGCATACTTCGGCGACAACGGCAACAAGCTCTGCCCCGAGTTGCTTCTAAACGACGAGGACCTCGTCAAGGTCGACACCGCCACCGAGAGCAACTACGGTCGTGTCACGGACAAGAACGGCAAGGTCTCCCACAAGTGGATCAACTTCTCCGCGAAGGTTCCCTCCCGTCCGTCCGACTACTATTACGGCGCCGACATGTTCCAGGCGATGGTTCCCGGCTTCTCCGACGCCAAGACGCTCCAGCCGGTCTCCCTCGACAAGGGCCTGATGAAGCAGATCTTCATAACCGCCTACACGCCGAAGACGCAGCCCGCCGGTCTCTACAAGGGCACGATCGCCGTCCGCGGCGCCAAGTGCTCGCTCGACATTCCGGTCGAGATCCGCGTTCTCCCCTTCGAGCTTCCGAAGCCCTGCGCCTACGACAATCCCGAGAAGCAGATGCTCGTCGCCTTCTATAACTACTCCTACTTCCACAAGATCAAGGAGCTAAACGGCGGCGACCAGAAGCTCGCCGAGGAGCAGCTTTACCAGACGCTCGTCGACCAGGTCAAGCACGGCCACACCTTCAACTGGATAAGCCCGCGCATGAGCCGCGGCAACTGCGCCGGCGACTACGAGTTCGAGAAGATTATGGAACTCTCCAAGAAGGCCGGATGCCGCATGGACATCGTGCCCGCCTATCCCGGTGGCGGACCGGGCAGCGGACCGTTCGCGCTCGAGCAGTCCGTCCATATCGTCAAGAACTACCTCGACAGGATGTTCGGCCACCATAACGCGCTTATAGGTCACGGCGACGAGCCGCCCGCCCAATGGTGCCTCGACGCCCGCCAGCACATGGAGGCCTTCCGCAAAGAGGGCATGGGCTTCATCCTCGCCGGCAAACAGCAGGTCTTCTACACGCTCAACCCCTACGTAACCTGCTTCAACATGGCCGCCTTTCCCGAGTATGACGTAGCTCCGTCGCTCTGGAACCAGACCAAGGGCGAGTATGTCGCCTGGTACGCCGCGCAGCACGTCGGCGCCGAGAATCCCGCCTACAACCGTCGTCAGTACGGTCTCACCCCCTGGCTCGCCGGCTACACCGCCTTCTGCAACTACGCCCACCACTACGGCTCCTGGAACGACCGCGTCGAAGACGCGTACAAGCCTATGGTCTTCGCCTACGGTTCCGGCAACGGCGTTATCGACACCATCCAGTGGGAAGGCTTCCGCGAGGGTCTCGACGACATCCGCTACGCCACCTATCTCAAGCGCCTCGCCGTCAAGGCCATCGACTCGAAGGACATTATGAAGAGCAAGTACGGCTCCGCCGCGCTTACCTTCTTCGCGGAGTTTGACAAGCTCGGCACCGACCTCAACTACGCCCGCTTCCAGATGGTCGAGCACATCATGAAACTCCGTGAGGTGCTCGGGGAGAAATAGGCGCTCTGCGCATTTCATAATTCCCAACAAGGAATCATCACAATGAGAACCACCCTCTACTTCCTTGCCGCCGCGGCGCTACTCTCCGCAGCGCCCCTGATGGCCGCCGATCCGGCTCCCGCCGCGCAGCCCGCTGCCGCCGATGCCGCCGATGCCGCCAAGATCGCGGCCGATAAGACCGCCGCCGATGCCAAGGTCGCCCAGCTCAAGGCGCTCTACGACACAATAACGCAGCAGCGCACAAAGGGCGATGTCGAGGCCGCCTACAAGACCTTCCTCGAACTCAAGAAAATCGAGGATCCGGTGAAGTTCGCCAACTTCGCCTACGGCTTCTCGGAGTTCATCGCCCCGGTCCACAACTGGAGGCGCACCCGCAACGCCGACCAGCACGCGCTCGCCGAGCAGATCCGCCGCGAAATCTACGAGGACCGCGCCCTTCCGTCCGACACCCGCGTGCTTCTCTTCAGTCAGTATGCCGCCGGAACGCTCTCCCGCAACGACCCATCCGGCACGGCCACGAAGGTTTATGAAAAATATCTCGAGCTCTTCAAGCCCGAGGAGGTCACGGACAACGTCGCGGACACGGTTTTCCGCGCACTCGTCGGCAATTCCCGCAGTTGGGGCGACCAGGCGCTCGTCTACAAGTACGCCAAGCTCTACAAAGAATGCGGCAAGGGGCATCCGCACAGTCTTTTGGACAATTCCTACCTTCCGATTCTCGACTACGATCTTGCCCAGTCCAAGGACTTCGCCGCCGCCATCAAGGGTGCCGAGGCCCTCCTCGCGGACAAGAACTACGAGAACATCAATCCGAAGGTTGCGATCTGCAAGTTCATTGCGAATGTCTACTGCTATCAGGGCAAGCCACGCGAGGCGATCGAGTTTCTGCAGAAGCAGAAGTACGCGCCGTGGGAGAGCCGCTTCAACGGCCCGATATACGACATCTACCGCACCTACCTCATGCACGAGGAGGGTGCCAAGTTCGCCGCCGAGCAGAAGGACTACGGCTCCGAGATGAGCATGCTCGACTACAAGGGCAAGGGCGACAAGCGCGCCATAGAGCTTCTCGACGACGCCAACCTCCCAGGCCAGACAAACGACGTCAACAGGCTCAAGGCCAACCTCGCCATGCGCTTTTTCGCCTCTTCGACTCCCGAAGACCAGCCGATGAAGAAGAAATACGAGAAGTATCTGCAGTTTGCCGACCAGAACGCTCTCAAGGGAAAAATCCGTACCGCGATGCACTATTGCGTCTTCGAGGACGTCGCCACGCTCGCCAAATATGTTCCGGTTGATTCGTTCGATTTCAAGGTTGCCGAGTGCGTGATGTACGCCTACGTCGCACTCAACGACGTTGAGTCCGCCAAAACCCTCATCACCAAGCTCCGCGAACTCAGCAGGATGACAGACCTTGAGCTCAATAAACTCGACTTCGTCTCCCGCCTCGCCGGCGAGAAGGATGAGAAAGGCGTGTTCAAGAAGATCGCCAACGCCAAGGAGTTCCAGAATCTCGCCAGCAAGGACAAGGCCGCCATCTATACCTACGTCGAGTGCGCGGCACTCGTCGCCGACAAGAACACCGTCTCCCGCGAGGCCGAGGAGCTCTACAATGCGCTATTCAAGGATCGCGAGTCCAAAATTTATCAGGTTCCGTTCCTCGACAAACGCGTCACCGGTCTCGGCGACCTCAGCACCCGCAATGATCTCCCGAAACCGCAGGCCTACGACCGCAAATTCGGCGCGGCGCTCGATTTCCTCGTCACGGACGTGAGCACCGGAGAGCGCGGCGAGGGCATCGGAAGCGAGAAGAAGGAGCAGTACCGCCCCTCCGAGATGCAGATCGTCTGCGACGACAAGCGCATCCACTTCCTCTTCACCTGCTACGACTCCAAGATGCCGGAAGTCGAACAGGGACTCGCCGGCGGACCGCAGTTCGAGATGTATCTCTCCCCCGGTAAGAACCAGCCCTACTACTGCTTCCTTCCCGACATCGGCAGCGGCTCGGCCGGAATCTGGCGCAGTTCCTACCACACCAAGCAATGGAAGGACTTCGAGGACTCCGAACGCGGACAGCCCAAGGAGTGCAAGTCCGAAGTAATCTACGAAGGCGACAAGGCCGTCTTCTACTTCAGCCTCCCGTGGAACGTCTTCTTCGACAAGCTCCCCGATGCCGACAACAACTACGATTTCGAGAACGTAGAGTGGTCCCGCTTCGGCGGCAACTCCTGGAACGGCCTCACCGGCGTCCACCAGCGCAACTCCTACGGTGAACTCAAGTTCAACATTTCCCAGAAGCAGATGCTCGCCATCAAGCGCGCCATCGTCATCGACGCCATGAAGGCCTTCAAGATGGAGTCCAAAACCACCGCCTTCTATTGCGGCTCGATTTTCCGCTGGTCAAAGGACAACCTCTTCGGCGATCCGGAGTTCTACGCCGAGCGCATGGCCGGGACCGAGAAGAAACTCAACGACTATGCCGCGATGGTCAAGCCCGGTATGACCGACGAGACCGTCGATCTCCTCTACCGCGAGGCCGTCCCCTCCTGGTACAACTTCCGTCTCATCCTCGAGGAGGCCCGCGCCGACTACATAGAGGACAAATACTTCGAGGAGTAACAGTAATCCGGCTATCCCGGCTAATCCCACATCCGCTCCCGTATCCTTTTGATCGTCAGGGACGCGCAGCCCTCGAATATGCCAGGTAATTCAGTTTCGGCGCGTCCGAGTAGATGATTCCCCGCTAGGAATCGTACTTCCAGGAGCAGGTGCCGAACCTGATGACGGGGGGTGCGTTGGCGTTCGAGAGGCATGCCGCCTTCAATATAGCACAACACGCCGTTCTAACAATCGAGAATCCGGCGCAAGGCCATATCTGCCGTAATCGAGACGGAGTCGTGGATGGTGCAAAGGGCTTTACATGCGAGCCCCAGGGAGCCGGATTCCGGGGAAGGCTGTGGTTGGATAGTCGCCGTGTCGAAATATCGTGCAAAAGTACGGTGGCTCGCCCCCTGAAAAAGTGCATTTTTAGCGGCGGATCCGGTCGTCCTCAAGAGCTCCGAGGACGGCGTTCCGTGGAATCTCATCGCCGGTGAGGAGGGCGCTTCGCTCTTCCTCGGCGACAAGACGCTTGTCGTCGGCAATCGAAACGACATTATATCTTCGTCGATAGTGAATCTCACGGGTTCAGGTGTCAAGTCGCCAGGCACGGCATGTTTATTGCTCAATGAAAATCGGCCACAACGCGGCGAACATGGCGCAATAAGGATCTTCGAGGGTGCAGCAAACATGAAGTTGCCGATGATGGTGGTGCTGGCGTCCGGAATGTCCGCGGCGTTGGCGGGTCCGGGTGATTTTCTCTACATCTCCCCCGGCAATACCGGCGGCCGAACCGTGAGCGAGGAGCATCTCGACCAATTCAACTTCGCCGAAAAGGCCCCGTGCATTTCGGCCTATGCGCCGAAGGGGACGGTGCAGCCGGTGCTGCTGGAATCTCTCCGGCGGCTTGGCGCGGAACTCTTCGCGAATGTCGCGTTTGATCCGCTTGACACGCCCGCGGGTTTCCGCGTCCGCGCCGGCTTAGCGCCGGCCGTGCCGGGAACCTGGGACGGCGTCTATCTAAGCGGGGGCGACACGCTTTCCGAACCCTACGCCAAGGCGCTCGATGCGGCGAGGGAGGATGCCGCGCTCGTGGAAAAGTTGCGCGGACTCGGCATGGAGCTCCGGGCGAAAGACGACCTCATCCTCTCCGCCGAAGGAAGGCGTGCGACGAAGTGGTTGCGGGGGCTCGATCCGCAGTCGCTGGATCCGGACGTGCTCCGCGTTGAAATCGGCGAGTGGATACGCCATCTCGAGGCGGTGCTCGGCCGTCCGCAGTCGGCGCGTCCACGGTCGGCGGACGCGATCGCGTGGAAGGCGCCGGAGCCGCCGGAGGGGTTGCCGAGGTTCGACGTGAAGCCTAAGGACAAGCCGGTGTCGCTTGACAACGGCGGCAAGATTAGCTTCGACTGCGATTTCCGCGGCTTCTCGATTTCGGTGACGGATCCCGGCGCGCGCGTGACGGTCGAACTGGACATGCCGGGCGTGGCAGATTCGCGGTTGCGGTACGGCGGCGAACTCGTCCATTCCTCCGGAGAGAAGGCGCCGCCCGCGGACTATCCCGAAGCCGCGCGGTTCCCGGGGAAAGGCCTACTCAACTACGTCCAGTGGCGCTTCGACCGCTGCTTCCTGCCGGGAGACTGGCGGCCGCGCCACCACGGCGTCTACGGACGGTACTATCCCGGCCCCGTACTTTCCGGAAAGTGGGAAAAGTCCAAGGACGGCAAATACGCCAAGGCGGTCTTTTACGCCGAGTGGATGTCGCTTTGGGGCGTTTGGCCCGGCTGCACCGACAACCGCGCCGACCGCTGGCGCGTGACCGTCGGCGGGGACGGTTGCGCCTGCGACGTGCTGCTCGTCTGGCCGAAGGGACTCCCCGGGCGGCGCGCCGAATACGAACGGGGCTCGGCAATCGACAATCTGGAGCTGGCGTTCAAGGAGCGCGCCGACCATCTGCTCGCGAAGCACGCTTTCGCCGCGGAAGAATTCCGGTTCATGTTCGCCAAGACGTCCGGGAAGAGCTTCCATATCGGGGGCGTCGATTCGGCGACGGTGTTCCGCGATGCTTATTTGAAGCCGATACTGGACCGCAAGCCAACCATCGAGCGCTACGCCACGCTCGCATGGGACGCCGCCGACGCCAGGGTGGAATACATCGAGGCGTGCCTTGCCGGAAAGAAGCTCAAAGAACCGCCGTTGAAGCGTAAGAGCGCCATCGAAGCCGCAACCGAACCCGATGCCGACCTCTTCGGGGGAATCGAACTGGACGAAGTGGAGGAATGATGAACGCGTTCATCACCATCGCCGCATTGACTTTTTTCCGGATCGACGCCTATTCGCCAAATCCGCACATGCCCGACGAGCGGCCGGCCGACGCCGTCGAGAGCGAGTCCTTCTCCGCCGCCGCGGCCCGCGGCGAATTCGAGTCGGTGTCGTTTCTCGCGCTGCCCGAGGCGGACCTAGAACGCGTCGACTTCAAGTTCTCCGACCTGAAGGAGCCCGACGGCGCGGTCATCCCCGCGTCGGCGATAGACCTCAAGTCCGTGAAGGTGTGGTTCCAGCCGGACGGCCTGTGGCTTTCCTTCTG
>CAYRPP010000029.1:0-7824 GCA_964426115.1 uncultured Lentisphaerales bacterium
AGTTCTCGCTCAGGTCGCCATAGCTGCGCGCGTGGGCGATGTCGGCGCTGTTCTTGGGAATCTCGACCTCGACAAGCCGGCGGAATTGCTCCTGGCGCTCCCTGAGCGAGCGCCAGGAGGTCCAGCGCTTGGCGGGTTCCGCATTCGTTGCCGCCGGGGCGCCGGACTGCTTGCGCTCGGCGAGCGCGGGATCGATACGTACCATGCGGGCGACGATCATGCGCTGCGTCGCGGAGTCGCCCATGGCGGTATTGCCGAAGATGCGGACGAAGAGCGCCTCGCGTTGCAGCGAGTCGAGCGAGGCGAAGGCCGTCTCGAACCATCTGGCCTGCTCGAAGAGCCCCTGCAACTGATGCTGCATGCGTAGCTGCTCGCCGCAGAGGGTCTGGTCATCGATGATGGCTATCGCCTGGCCCATCATCTCGTAGAGCGAAGGGAGCGGCCAGTCGACGACCTTCTCCCGGCTGCGCAGTATCCATACCAGCAGGGCGGGCGGCACGGCGGGCGCGGCCAGCAACTCGCGGCAGCGGGCCTGGAGCGCCGGCAGGTGCGCGGGATCGTCCATCAGCGCCTCGGCCGTGGCGGCGACGAGGTTGTAGTTCATCTCAGGCAGCGCCGCCAGCAATTGACCAGTGGCGCCGGGATCGTGGGAGATCAGGAAATCGACCATCAGCGCGGTGTCGCGCACCGGCAGCGATTCGGCGGCCGACAGGAAACGATTGTCGTCGAGCAGGTGGCGGCACATTTCCGCGGCCGGTGGCGTTTGCAGTTTCAGCCGCTGTACCGTCAGGGTCAGGCGGGTGTAGAGGGCGGCATCCACGTTGAAGGCGCCCTTGAGCGCAAAGGCCAGCCGGTCGCCGAGGGCCTCGCGCGCGAAGTCGTCGAGCACGACGGCCCCGCCGGCGGCCTCCATGGCGGCGACCGAGTGCATGATGGACGGGATGTCGCGTTCGGCGCGCAGCGCATCGAACCAGTCATGGTCGTAGGCCAGAGCCTGGTCACGGACGATGATCGACTCGGTCCGTCTGGCTGGTATCGCGATGAGCGGATCGCCCTTGAGCGCCTTGCGCGCCCCGTCCCAGAAGCGCTTCCATTCCGCGGTCGTCACGATCCGGTGCTCCTCCAGCAAGCCGGCGAGCCGGGCGACGGTGACGGCGCCGAAGCTGGCCAGCGCCAGGCGCACCACAGCGGCGGGATCCTCGCGCACCAGCCGGGCGAAGTCGTCAGGATCGCGGTGACGCACGGCCAGGATGTGGCCCGACGGCACGAAGACGAGGTTCTCGCCGGCATTCGCCAGCGACAGGGCATGGGCGGGCTTGTTCGTGAAATCGACGATCATGCGTTTGTAGAAGTCGTCGATGCGACAGATGACGCCGAAGCCCCAGGTCTTGTCCAGGCAGAGCGAACCGGGCTTGCAGTTCTCGAGGAATCCGAGGCGCCGAAGCGACTCGAGCGGCGCAACCTCGCCGAAGGCCACGCTCTCCACGCAGGCGTTCCAGACGCGGTCCTGGCTGGCCTTCTTCAGCACTGACTTGCAGGTCTCGCCGAAGGCGCGGATGTCATCGCGCCACTGGGCCAGCAGCGACAGGAGCTTGACCAGCGCCGCCCGGTCACCCAGTTCGACGAGCTTGCCAAGCGCCATCTGCGCCCAGGAATCGTTGAGCCGGGCATGGTTGGAAGCCTTCAGGTACCGCAGCGTGGTCAGAATCGAGTCGATGGGAATAGGATGGACTTCCAGATCGGTGAGAAAACGTTCTTCCAGCCGGGCCAGTTCGTCTTGCACGCTCGCGTCCATCGTAGTCACTTTCCATGAATCGAAATCAAATAGTTTACCAGAATCCCAAGCCAAGTCAAAGAGTTCAGCGCGATTGAGTTCAACGCGATTCTCGTGGAGTCGTGGAGTTCAGCTCGGATGGAGAAGCTATCAAGAAGCAACGGATTTCGCGGATGGCGCGGATGGTGGCAGGGAAAGGTGCGGCAGGTATTCCTGCCTGCCGCGTCGCCAGTCCCCTCGCCCACCGCGATCGTCGGCGAAATCGTGAACCGGATTTCCTCGTCCGCGTCCTCGGTTCTCCTCTAGCCTTCCGCCAACGACAGGTATAAAATACCAAGTAAAAAATAGGTGTTTGATACTCCCTTCGCCCGTGGATATACTGAAAAATACGTGCATCGTTGGGGCCAAATGGAGTTAGCGGGGAGCGGAAGATGCGTTCGCGGAAAACCTGAACGGCCCGGGAACCCGCCACGCTCAAGCGATTGAGTTGGTTGTTTTGGGGTCGACATTCCGCCTGTCGCCGGTGCGTGTGTGATGTCGGCAAAAGGATCGCAACAGAGCGAGAGGAACGAATAACATGAAGAAGTGCCTTCTGCGTCGTTCGCTGATCGTCAGCGCCCTCTTTCTGTCGGGGCTCGTCCGCCCGGCCGCCGCCGCCTGGCAAACCGGTCTTCTGGGCGGCTACGCCACCCGAACCAGCAATACGCACGACATGACAGTCGAACCGGCCAACACCAATGTCTGGCCCTTCACCTCCGCCGCGACGAACAACACGGTCCTCTGGGCCAGCAACCGCTGCTGGATCTACTGGGGACAGGTCTATCTGCCGACGGGAAACTGGTCGATCGCCTCGTTTAACGACGACACGTGCTACATTTATGTGGACGGGGAACTCATTCATAGCCAAGCCAGCTATGGGGCGCTATACACCGCGGACGCCGTGTCGATCACGAAAGCGGGTTGGTTCGATCTCGTCGTGCGGATGGGCAATGGAACCGGTGGCGCGGGGCCGGTTTCCACCGCGTTGGCCAATATGGGCGGTTCCTTCGGGTTTACCAGCATGCCCAATCCGCCCCAATCGATCACGTCCGACTACACCTTCCCCGACGGCACGGGCGAGATTCTCTTTCGATACGACGACGGTCTCGGTTTCGATGACAGCTTCACCATCGTCGGCGTGCCGGCGGATATCGGCGAGCCGGATCCCGACTACGGCACATATGACGGTGTCGCCAACGGTTCGAACCTGACGATGTCCGTCGCGAGCGGGACGGAAGTCATCACGGTTGGAGACGGCCAGCGCGCCTGCTGCACCGGGTATGTCTGGTATGCGGTCAACGGCGCGACGTGGGAGAAGACACTTGTGGCCGCCGAGGCCGAAACGGCTTTCGGCTACACCCACAGCAACATGGCCGAGATCACCTGGCTCTGGTGCGTCTCCAACCGCACCGTTGTGACCGCCACCGCGGGCGGCAGCGTCGCTGCAAACGGCGTTTCGGGCACGTCAATGACAAACTGGGGCGACAGCCTAACCGGCAGGCTCGATATCGCGGCGGTCCCCGCCGCAGAACATGTCTTCTACCAGTGGACCGGCGATATCGCCGACGACCAGAAGCTTTCGCCGACGATTTCCGTCGACTACTCGCAGGCCCGCACGATCACGGCCAATTTCGGCAGCATCATCTTTGCCGACGCAGCGCTGGGCACCGACGACGAGAGCCATGGACACGCTCCCGGTGTGGACGCGTACAAGTCGCTGACGAACGCCGTCGCGCATGCCGTCGACGGCGACACGATCTACCTCGCGGACGGTACGTACAAGCAGTCTTCCGAGCTTATCATTGGAACGGACATTCATATTATCGGCAACAACGCATTCCCAACGAATGTCATCCTCGCCCGCGCGGGTGTGAACGTCATGCGAATTGTCTCCGTCATCGGCGGCGCGACGCTCTCTGGCCTCACGATCCAAGACGGCTGGGGCAACGCGGACGTCGAGGGCGCGGGCGCCTATATCAGCAACGGGACGATCACGAACTGCGTGATACGCAACAACAACTGCTCGGGCATGAGCACCAAGGGCGGCGGCGTCCAAGTCAACGGCGCAAACGCCCTGCTCATCGACTCCGAGATATATAACAACAAGCACGACAACAGCGGCCCCGGCGGCGGCGGTATCATTGCCTTCGAGGGTACAATCGTCGGATGCTCAATCCACCACAATTGGTCGCGCACACGGGGCGGCGGGATATACTGCGGAGGGACCGGCACGAAGATTGTCGAGTTCACCGACTGCGACATCTATGAGAACAACGCCGGCAGATCTGTCTCATCTGGCGGCGGCTGGACCGTCGGCCCCGGCTGCGGCATCTACGCCTCGACGAGGGCGAACTGCATCGTCCGCCGCTCGCGCATCCACAACAACTACTGGACGCATAACTACAATGGTCACGACTTCAGGGGCGCGGGTGTCTACAACGCCACGCTCTACGACAGCCTTATCGTCAGCAACTACTGCGCGGCGGCACTCGGCTATCCCGACAGCCAGTTCGGCGGCGGATGCTACAATTGCGTCGCCTACAACTGCACCATCATGCACAACCGCAGCCACAACGGCGGCGGCGTCTATGCAGGCACGTATGTCAACTGCATCATCGTTGAAAACAGCGACAACTCCTCCGAGTCCGAGGGCGGCGACTGCTCAACTGCCAACTACGCCGGCGACGCGGTTCTATCCTATTGCTGCGGCACGCCGCTCGCTTCCGGCGAGGGCAATATCGCCGTTGATCCTGTCGTCGATGTCGCCGCCGACTATATCCTCGGCGAATCCCCCTGCTACAATGCCGGCAACACTTCCACCGTTGATCCGAGCCGCTCAACGGTCGATTTTGCGGGACGCGAACGTGTGCAATTCGGCGTCGTCGACATGGGTTGCCACGAGAAAACCAACGCACCCACCCTTGTCCTGACGCTCACCGCCTTCGCGCTGCCACCGCAGGAGGAGGGCTCCCTGCTCTCCGCCTATCGTTTCGACGCGGCAATCGCCCCCGCCGACCCGTTGGCGGAATACGCGTGGGACTTCGGCGCGGGCGAGACGTCCGTCGGCGCGGAAGGCGCGTCCGTCACGCATCAGTTCGTTGGCGCGCCCAGCAACCGCACCGTCACGGTCACAGTCAACTCCAACGGCGCCGAACGCGAAACATCGCTGGAGGTCTTTGTCGGTACGTTCGCAAGCGACCTCTACGTCTCGTCTCCCGACAACGTGGTCAATCCCGGTTCCGACGAGAACTGCGGCGATGCCGAACACCCGTTCGCCACAATCCTCAAGGCGGTCGCTGTCGTCGCGGAAATCAGCGAGGGCTGCACCGTCCACATCGCGGACGGAGACTATCCGATCTCATCGCGCATTCTTCTCACGAAGCCGATCAGCCTCGTCGGCACGAGCGGACACCGCGAGAACGTGATCATCCGCCGCCAAGCAGGCGACATGGGACTTGTGACGGAGACGTCTCCGACGCCAGTCACCATCAGCGGAATAACATTCCAGGATGGTTCGGTCAACATCGGCAACTCCGCCGGACTCACGCTCGGCAACGCGACGCTTTCCAACTGCGTTGTACGGCTCTGCAAGACGGGTTCTGAGCAGACCGAGAGCACAGTCGTCCTCAAAGGGGCGGGCTGCACCGTCGTCGACTGCAACATCTACAGCAACTACCACGGCTACTCGTCCGGCGCGATAAAGGTCTCCGCCGGCAACGCCCGCATACTCCGGACCGACATCCACCACAACAACTCGCGGTCGTCATGCGCCGCAGTTTACATAACCGGCGGCACCGCGCTTTTCGAAGAATGCAACATATACAGCAACCGCGTCGATACATGGGGGTGGTCCGGCACGGGCAACGGCAACGGTCCCTGCATTTACGGAAACGGCGCGGCCAACACCGTTTTCCGCCGCTGCAGGGTTTATGGCAACACCGACCGAAAGGAACGCAACACTCAATCATCCTACGGCGGGTTCTATAATCTGTCCGCCTACGACTGTCTATTCCTCGACAACCACTGGTACGCGCCGACGGAGTCTTGCCCGAACAAGGTGTCCCAGGGCGTGCTCAGATCATGTGTTCTCGTCAACTGCACGATCGTCGGCAATGAGTCTTATCTAGGCGCCATCTACTATTGTCAGGCGAAGAACTGCATCGTCTGGGACAACATCTGCGCCGAAGGCGCCGTTATGAATTACACCAGTTCGACCACCTACAAGCTCGACTACTGCTGCACGACGCCCCCCGTTCCGACGGGACACGGCGCGAACAACATCGCGGACGCCCCGGGCTTCAAGCTGCGCAGCGCGCATCCCTACATGCTGTCGATAACATCCAAGTGCCGCGACGGCGGCTCCAACGCCCTCTACACGAACGAGTTAACCGGAAACGAGCTGGATTTCGCGGGCCAGCCGCGCGTCTTCCACAACGTCATCGACATCGGCTGCTACGAGAATCAGCAGACGCCCAGCTCCCTGATCTGGTTGAGATAGGCATCGTCCGTAGTTTGTGGACCGATTTTCGAGATGTAGAATTCTCGAAAACCCTTTTTGAACCGAGCCCGACAAAGCCGCCAAGCCCGTTCCAACCGCAGGAGAACAACCCATGCAACGCAAAAATGACGCGCTCGCAATTGCGGCCCTGATTCTCGGGCTTGTGGGAACCGTCCGCGCCTCCGACGCTATTGTCTCCGTTTCCGGAAAGCCGGAAGAATACGGCTCAGTAACGCACACCTTCGACGCCGGCGGCACCACCGTGAAGGCCAGCTGGGCCGACACGAACAAATGGTCCAACGGAATCCTTCCGGGAGTCAACGACGATGTCGTCATCGCGCGCGGTGAGTGCAGCGTCTCCAACTCGGTCGTCGTAAAATCCGTCACGGTCAATGCCTCCGCCAGACTGAAGGTCGAGAGCAAGGGCGCCGGCGGTATCCCCGCCCACGTCAATTTCCAGGCCGGGTCGCTCAACATCGCGGCGGGCGCGCTGGTCGCAATCGGTGGAACGTCCACGCTCGCGGTCGACGCCCAGAAGCAGGATACCGCCGACCTTCCTGCCACCATTGACGTCGCGATTTCCGGCGGCCTCACCAATGCCGGACTCCTCTCCATCGGCGGACGCGGCGGCACCAACGCGCTCGGCGTGGCTATTGGCGCCGACTTCGTCATGGCCGGCGGCTCGACGACCGCGATCTACGCGGGCCGCGCCACGAACGCGCTGGACCTTGCCGGCATCTTCCGCCAGGCTTCGCCCGTCAACGCCGCGAAGATCGAGCTTCAGGGGAACGCCGTCCTATACACCGAGAACGACGCCTGGTCCGGCGGCTGCATCAAATACTCATGCGGCGAATTTGTCGTCGCACACGACGCGAAAGTCGACACGGTGAAACGCGGTTACGCCTTCATCAAATGTGCGATAGTCGATGGACTGAACTATCCGGTTGACATGCCGGTCATCACCAACGTCCCATACCTGTATTTCACCTACGGTCCCGGACGCTCGGCGCCCGGCGCGTATAATGGCGCCGGGCACGGCGGACAAGGCTACGGAACAATCTATACCCCGAGTCAAACCAAACAAGCTACAGGCTATGGCCAGGCATACGGATACCGTCTCGCACCCTATCTTGCCGGATCTCCTGGAAACATCTATTCCGGACCTTACACAGGCTCAGGCAGCATTGTCGTTTTCGCGGACCGAATCATAGTCGACGGCACGCTGTCGGCGTTCGGCGGCGTGGTTGACGGTCACGGCGCTCCGTCCGCCGGCGGCATCATGCTCGTCTCCGACAGCTTCGACTTCGGCCCCGACGCCGTGGTCACGGCTGAAGGCACGTACAACAAGCAGAGCGCGTCCGGCGGCAGACACGGCGCCGGAGGGCGCGTGGCGCTCCTCTGCGGATTCGGCTCAGAGGACATCGCGACAATCGTCGCCGGCGAAGAACCTGCGGAGGTCGATGTCCGCGACGCCTCGAATTACTTCATCGCCGCGATCGACGCGAAGTCCGGC